>NZ_BATA01000009.1 GCF_000474235.1 Halarchaeum acidiphilum MH1-52-1 | reverse complement strand
CGCGTCCGAGCGAGCACGGATCGTCGTCGAGGACGGCCTCGACGACCTCGGTCGCTCACCGGCGGCGTATCGTGTCGCCACCGACTTCTACCAGGATCGCGACTGCCTGCAGACCCGTGTCGTCCGCTTCGAGGACTGGGATGCGTACGACGACCTGAAGGCGGCCTGTACGGACGAAGAGTGGCAGTCCGTCTCGCACACGATCCGGTCGCAGCTCGGCCGTCTCGAGACGACACAGCTGATCGACCTCTATCTCTACGAGGGCGAACAGGAGAAGGCTCTCGACAAAGTCCTCGAGAGCCATGACCTCGACGTCTTGCAGGCGTACCGTGCGGACGTCGCCGACCTCGACCCCGAGGCGTACTTCGAGGCCTACCGGGAAGTGCTGGAGCCGTATCTCGCCGCCGAGACCGGACGCAACCACTATCGAACCGTCATCGATCACCTCCGAGAGATGGCGGCGCTCGGACTCGACGACCGATTCGCGGACTTCCTCGCCCATCTCCGCGAGAAGCACACCAACCGGCCGGCGTTCCACGACGAACTCGACAGCGTGGACTTCGACGCTGCGTCGACGCCCACCTCATCGTGATCTCGTTCGGATCGTCTCCATAAGGCGGAGTAGCGCAAAAAACGCTGTTGAGTTGCGTCGCCGCCGGTCGGGTTTATCGCCCCCAGGAGGGGCAGTAGCGTACCCCTATATGCAACCATGTCCGAACACGACGAGCGACGCGGTCCAAAGAGTAGATAGATTATTTTCCTCGTAGGAAATGTCATCTTTCCACAGGGCGTAGTGTGAGCTATGGCTGACTCACGCGAGAGGGGGAGTGAACTGGCGTATGTGTCGCGGTGGAAGGAGGCGACGACGGGGTTCGACCGTGTGCGGTCAGTCGCGTCGTCGCTCGAGGAGCCGCGGACAGCAGGCTGGATCGCCGGGGAGGCGTACGTTTCGGAGCCGACGGCGCGTGATCATCTCGAGCGCCTCGTCGACCTCGGCGTCCTCGTGGTCGACGAAACGGGACAGGGGAAGACGCACTACCCGGATCCAGTCTATACGCGCCTGACTGCGATCCAGGAGCTCGTCGCGGAGAACTCGGAGACAGCACTCACCGAGCAGGCGACCGAGATTCAGGCGGATATCGCGGCGTGGCAGGACGAGTACGACGTCGAGACGCCGCGCGAACTCTGCGCATCGGTTACAGACGATATCGCCCTCACGGAGGCTGAAGCGCGTCTGGAGGCTGCGTCGGACTGGGAATCGGCGCGGTATCAGCTCTCCCTGCTTCGGGACGCGATCGACCACTACGACACCTACACGGCACGCCCCTCCGCCTCCGTATGACTGTAGAGGAGCGGGTCGAGTGCGTCGCGCAGACTGCGTCCGACGATGCGTTCGGTCGTCGCCCACGACGACCGGATGGTGGTCGTGACACGTCGCAGGTCGACGTCGAGAAACGCCATCGTATCTTGCGGTCGTTGCGGGAACAGCTCGAACGGCACCCTGCCGTCGTCGCCACTCGTGGGAGTCCGGACGGACACTACGCCGATGTCACAGTCGACATCGATCCAGCGTACTTCGGCCGCGACGCCACGTCGGCGTCGCTCCGCGTGACCTGGCAGCCAGATCCGCGCTTCCCACCGGGGACGAGTCTTGAAGACCGCCAGCGGACGTCGCTGACGTCGAACTTCAACATCCACTATCAGGAATCGTCGGGATTCGACTGCGGCGTTCATCTCGAACCGAATCCACACGTCGAGGGCCACCTGCACTACCAGGAGCGCATGTCGTCCGACGCCGAGTATGACTACGACGAGGCGTCAATCGAGGCAACAGCACCTGTCGGTGTACTCTGGGAGGTCCGTGCGGTACTTGCGGACCGACTCCACGACGAGTAGCTGTGCACCATCGCTGGTGAGTTGCGTCGCCACCGGTCAGGGGTGTCGCCCCCAAGAGAAGTAGAGGGGGTAGCGGTCCGCCAGCCGCAACGATGTATGATGCCGGTAGGCGACGCGGCCGACAGTACCTCGACACAGCGCTGGAAACTGAACAGCATCCACGCACGCCACTCCTCGGGACGAAGCGCACACAGTACATCGCATACCGAGATGATGTTCCAGAAGCGGCTGTCCAACTGTCGACGGCGTCGCGGACGTGCTTGGGGAAGCGCTAGCGGGCGAGCGACTACCGACGGATCCGGTGGCGCGTACATAGCGCTTCGACTGGGGGCAGGTCGCGGCGGATGCACTCGAGGCGTATCGGGCGGCGCGCGACGGCGAGTGGTGAGTGTAGGAGGCTCTGGTGGTGCTGTCGTGAGCATCGATAATCTGCCGCCGTAGTGGGCTGTCGGTTTGGTGTCGCGAGGAACGGCCTGTCGAGGATCCCGTGCTGGCTCGGTGTGAGGTGGTCGAGCATGCGTTGGGCATGGGGTGTCTGGATGAGTGGCTGGCCGCGATGGAGTTACGTGAACGGACAACAGCGGAGTCAGCTCTTCGCGTCTCGTCTCAGTCGAACATTTATTGCCTGCAATCGCCTACAATTAACTACAGAAACGTACGATGCCTGTTGACCTCCGAACGCACGATCCATCCGACGACGTCGGTATCGACCCACGTACGAACAAGGCCGCCATTATCCGACTCCTCTACACGAACCCCAACTACGGGTTCACACCCTCTGAAATCCACGACCGACTTGCGGATATCCCGAAGGGGAGCATCACGGGTACGCTCACCCGCCTTCTGAACGACGGCGACATCGGGAAGACCGCTGACGGCTACTATCACGCGCTTGAGAGCCGCGACGATCTCCGACGATTCGCTCGCGGCCTCGTTCAGGTTCAGGACCTCACTGACCGCTACGACGATGAGTTCACTCCTGCCGATATTGAGCAGACAGGTGAGAATCCGACGAGTGACGCACAGTCTGGGGCTGAGCAGGACAGCGGCACTACTGAAGGACCTACCCCTGAGGACTGGATCGAGAGTACTGACGATTCCGAGCAGGACTGACGACTCGGTATGACGTGGTACTTTCAGGGGAGCCTCGTCTTCGCAGACGTTCCAACGGGCGCTCATACGAATCCACGGCCTGTCGTTGTCATCTCGGATGCCGAACGACCCTACCTCGAAGAGGAAGCGACCGTCGTGTGTCTCGGCACGAAGGCCGACGACCGGTACGGCCACTCGACGCCTGTACTCCCGAACGACGTCATCACGAATGCCCACCTCAAGAAGACCACGTACGTTCTCCCGTGGGCCATTTATACGATTCCGCTCTCCAGTATTGACGATACGCTCCCGCAGGGACGCCTCACTGACGAAGGCATGGAACTCATCGCGGACGCTGTTGACGACATGATTCGACCGTGAAGTACCTCGGGGACAAGCCCCGAGGCTTCACCGTCTTGACCGCACGACCCAAGACGGGGCGTGCCGTCGCAGACGAATTTAATTCCCCTCGACCATCCGTGTTCGGTTAACACTCCCAGTAATATTCTACGCCTTCCGAGACTCCCTGATTTGGCTGTACACGACGGAATTGAACACTGCTCAACCCTCTCTGAACCGGCGCGTCAGGCTTAACCGAACACCGATGGTGTACGGAGTGTCGGTTTCAGGATCACGCAGATCGGAAAGCGGCGGTATGCGTCTGCCAAGAGTGGTTCGACAGAGAAGATGAGAATGTGCCGTCTCTCGAAACCCTTCCACGTGTGTGGACGGTGAGACGGACGGCATCGGGCCTCGGTGAAGGGGGCGACTCTCACGGACACGTCTCGTGTTCGGGTGTGACCGACCGCAGTGGTCGGCGCGACCCCACTGGGGAAGCGCGAGAGGAATTAAAGCCCGTTGCTCCCCATCCGGGATAGACACGGACGCCGCGCGCCACCGTGCGCGCGGTACTTCACTGGCACTCCCCGAGTGTATGCTGTGGCGCTACCACAACACCTATGTCCGTAGACGGTGATGTCCTATGTGGACAACACAAGGGATCCCGATGCCCGCGACGAAGATCCTCGAAGAAGACGACGAATTCCCCTCCGGTGACCGGTGGCGGATTCTCGCCTGGGACGTCCCGACAAGTGAGGAGTTCCCCGAGGGATTGAAGTATAGTTTCCAGTACCTCGGACCCGGCGATGAACAGATCCTCCGGTACGACAACGCCAACGACGCCCACGGCGTTGGCCGCCATCATCGCCACTACCGTGGCGAGGTAAAGGGAATCGAATTCGAAGGTCTTCGCCCCCACATCGAGAAATTCCTAAACGAGGTCGAAACCATCCATGACGACAAATTCGCCTGACAACGCCCACACGCCGCCGAACGACGCCGAGCACCCGGCTACGCTCCGCATCACGTCGAAGCCATTCGACGAACACAAAAAAAGCGTTCTCGACCGCGCGGAACGCTGGGAAGACGGCGAAGAAGTCCCGCACGTCGTCAACTTCCAGGACGCCAGCCGGCTTCAGCGCGTTCTCACCCCTCGCCGGTTGGAGATAGTCCGGAGTCTAATGAACGAGCCAGCAGAGAGCATCCGCAACCTCGCCGATCGCCTCGATCGGGACATTCGACAGGTGCACGATGACGTCCAGATTCTCAACGAGTACGGAATCGTCCATTTCCGCGAAGAAGGCGGGGCGAAGAAGCCGTACGTTCCCTACGACACCATCAAGATCGAGGTCGAGCTAAACAAGTCGGTCGGCGAGAGCTCGGAATCACCTGCATCCGCCTGACCGAAATCTGGAAGTCGATCACGGTCGACCGTCTCACCACAATTAGTCCTGCACGCGACACCATCGGGATCGTTCCGAACGGTATCGACGTCGAGCGGATTCGGAGTGCGGAATCTGCGACTGATGGGTTCGATGTCTTGTTCGTGGGCCGGTTGATCGAGGACAAGCGGGTCGACGTGCTGCTGGAGGCGTTCGATCGGGTGTCGACGGTCGAGACGCTCGGCATCGTCGGAGACGGCCCGGAGCGAGGCGCTTGCGGCACAAGCGGCCGGTCTCGGAAGTGCAGATCGCGGATCACGTTCACGGGATTCCTGGAGGAGTACGAGGACGTCTTGGCGCAGATGCGCGCCGCCGAGATCTTCGCGTCGCCGTCGACGAGGGGGGATTCGGAATTACGGCCGCGGAGGCGATGGCGGCGGGCTGTGTCGTGATCGCCGCGGACCACCCGGAGTCGGCTGTGGATGAGGTCGTCGACGACGCGGATTTCCTCGCGGCGCCGACGGTGGACGGCGTCGCGGACGTCCTCGAACGGGCGCTGAATGGAGAGCGCCCACCGACCGATCCGGTGGAGCGAGCGAGGAAGTTCAGCTGGGACCGATTGCGGGGGATGCACTGGACACGTATCTGCCACGACTGAAGGAGTGCGGTCTGGTGCGGCATAAGCGCCCGTATTGGGCAATCACGGACGACGATGAACGGCTCCGGAACGCCTACCGCCTCCACCAACACCACCAGACCGCAGACGAGCAGTACGGTGAGGAGACCCTTGCGGAGTTGCAGACGGACGAGATGGGGGTCGTGCGGTGACTTCGCTCGAGGAACTATAGCATCGATTAGAAATAATTGCTTACTTTTGGGATAGTGAGCTGATCGAGAGCGCTATCGATTGCGGTGGTGAGCGCGGTAAGTGAATCAAAGAAGCGATTGCTTAGAGCGGCTTGAAGCTGTCTCCAGCGCTTCTCGACAGGGTTCCGCTCTGGTGAGTACGATGGAAGCGTCACGAAGGCGAGGTCGTCACGATCCGCGAGGCTCGTGACGGCCGACGCCTGAAAATATGGCGCCCCATCAAGGACGACGAGCAAATCATCTTCGAACTCTTCGCATAATGCTGAAATGAAATGTTTCGCGTGCTCGGCGGTAACGTCCTCTTCAAACCGGGAGAAGAAACGATCACCGTCTTCGGTGATCGCGCCCAGCAAGCACGTCCACTCGCGCTGTCCAGAGAGCTCGACCGAAGGCCGCGTGCCGCGCGGAAACCACGCGGCTCAACTTGCACGGATTTCTTGGTCTGGTCGATACAGACTACGGTGACGTCCATCTCCCGCCGCTTTTTTTTGAGCTCGTCGCGGAATTTCTCTTGCTCGTCCTCCTTGGATTCAGCGGCTGTCCGGCGTGGTTTTTGATAGCCCAATCCCGTTTCTTTCGACAGCCGCCGACAGCTCGGGATTGAGTACTCCACGTCGAAAGCGTCATTGAGGTATTCTTGGGCGAGCGCCGGCGTCCACGCCGGCGCGTCGATTCCAACTTCCTCAGGTGGGTCGTGGACAGCGTCCTCGAACTCTTGTTACTGGAATTCTGAGGGTTTTCGGTTTCTCCCAGTTCGCTTAATATCAGTCACAGCCTTCGCAAGCGGCTCGTCGGTGTCGAGCCGCTTGAGCCAACTGTAGATCGTTCGACGACCGGTATCGTACCATCCGGCTAGCTCGGTTTGGGTGACACCGTTTTTGTACGCAATCGCGGCCAACAGTCGCTTTGTGGGCTTCTTCCCCTCAACGTTGTCGAGAGTCTCTTGGAGCTCTTCGATGGAGATCTCGTCGAGGTGTTCCATTACATACTACAACCCTCTCTAGGCAGGAAGTTCTACCGCCTACTATAGTTGTTCTATGACACCCCTGTATTGTACAGGTGTACGTGTTTAGGCCCGGTAAATTTCACTCCGACCCGCTACAAAACTAGAACGGATGGTTCGACGACATATTGTTCGAGCGCGTCGACGAACAGCGACGCTCACGGCGCCGTCGAGCGCTGAACTTGATCCGGTAGCGAGCGACCATCCTGCGGTCGGTGCCGCTGCTCGCCGTTCATCCGCGAAAGAAGGAGTCGATCAAATGACGATGCGCGCCGCGCGGCGCCTCTCAGGCGTCGGGCCAGCGCTCGATGTAGACGCGCTCGTCGGTGTAAAAGCGGACGACGTCCTCGGCCTGGGCGTGGAGGTCGCCAAAGAACGAGTCCTTCGCGCCGCCAAAGTGGAAGAACGCCATCGGCGCGGCCGTCCCGGCATTCACCGCGAGGTTGCCCGCTTCGGCGTTGTGGCGGAACTTCTGGGCTTCCACGCCACTCCCCGTGAAGAGACTCGCCGCGTTCCCAAACTCACTCACGTTCAGGATCTCGATGGCTTCGTCGATGCCGCTGGCGGATATCAGACCGAGGACGGGGCCGAAGATCTCCTCACGGACGATCTTCATATCGGGGTCGACGCCGCTGAAGACGCACGGGCCCAGGAAGTTGCCGCCCTCGTAGCCCTCGACTTCAACGTCGCGACCGTCGACGACGAGTTCGGCACCCTCCTCGATACCGCTCTCGACGAACTCACGGACGCGCTCCTCGTGTTCGGGCGTGATGAGCGCGCCGACAGTCGTCTCGTCGTCGAGGCCGTAGCCGACGACCTGCGATTCGGCCTCCTCAACCACGAGGTCGAGGAACTCGTCGTAGACGGACTCCTCGACGACGAGGACGTCGTTCGCGAGACAGCGCTCGCCGCCGCAGGCCAGCGCGGAGCTGACGGCCTTCGAGGCGGCGAATTCGAGGTCCGCGCTCTCGGTGACGATGACGTGGTTCTTCGCGCCGCCCTGTGCCTGCACGCGCTTGCCGTTCGCGGCCGCCTTCTCGTAGATGGTGCGCGCGACGGGCGTGCTGCCGACGAAGGAGACGCCCTCGATACCGTCGTGCTCGAGGATGGCGTTGACCGTGTCGACGCCACCGTTGACGAGCTGGACGATACCGTCCGGGAAGCCGGCCTCGTCGACGAGCTCGAACATCCGCTCGGAGGTGAGCGGGTCGCGCTCGCTGGGCTTGAGGATGAAGGCGTTCCCAGTGGCGACCGCGTACGGGAGGAACCAGAGCGGGATCATGCCGGGGAAGTTGAATGGCGTAATCGCCGCGTAGACGCCGAGTGGCTGGCGGACAGCGGTCTCGTCGATTCGCGGGGCGGCGTTCTCGACGTGACCGCCTTGCATGAGCGTCGGGATGCCGCAGGCGACCTCGACGTTCTCGATACCGCGGCGAAGCTCGCCCTTCGCTTCGCCGAACGTCTTGCCGTGCTCCTCTACGAGGAGCTCGGCGAGTTCGTCCTGGTGCTCCTCGAGGAGCCGCTTGAGTTCGAACAGGGGTTGAATGCGCTCCTCGATGGGCGCCTGGCGCCACTCCTCGAAGGCGGACTGGCCGGCGGCGACGACCTCGTCGATGTCGCTCTCGGAGCTGAAGTCGACGTTCGCAATCGTCTCGCCGGTCGCCGGGTTCACGACGCGCTGGCCCTCGTCGCTCGCGTCGACCCACCCCCCGTTCACGTAGTTCTGCACTTCTCCGTACTGCGTCTCTTCGGCTGTCATGGGTACAGGCCTAGCTCGACTGTACCACACCTTAAATATTCTGTAATATATGAATAGTATTCGCGATATCTATTATATATATGGACAGATTCCATTGCAGTCGGGCGACGTGGATACGCGTCTACCGAGCAGCTCAGCGTTAGAACAATGTCTTATGTGTGCCTTACAGTACAAAGTTTAATCATACATCGGCTGAAAGTGGGGTTACACGATGTCCCGTCAGGAAGTAGATCAACTGAACGAAATTGAACGTATGGACAAGGAGCACGTCTTCGGCACGTGGTCCTACCAGAGCGAGGTCAGCCCGACGCAGGTCGTCGGCAGCGACGGCATGCGCTTCAGCGACGCGCACGGCAACGAGTTCATCGACTTCTCCGGGCAACTCATGTGCTCGAACCTTGGGCACTCCGCGGAGAAGGTCTCCGACGCCATCGCCGAGCAGGCCGCCAAGGGCGCCTACTTCGCGCCCGGGTTCACCACGGAGGTACGCGCGAAACTCGGCCAGAAGCTCGCCGAAGTGACGCCGGGCGACCTCACGAAGACGTTCTTCTCGACGAGCGGCACCGAGGCGATTGAGGCCGCGATCAAGATCGCGAAGTTCTACACCGGTAAGGACAAGGTCGTCTCGCGCTACCGCTCCTATCACGGTGCGACGTACGGTTCGATCAGCGTCACGGGCGACCCACGTCGACTCGCCGCCGAGCCCGGGATCCCCGGCGCAATCAAGGCGCCCGACCCGTACGCGTACGGCTCCACGCTCGACCCGATGGAGAGTCTCGAGTATATCGACGAGATGCTGATGCTCGAGGGTGACACGGTCGCCGCGGTACTCGTCGAGCCGATCGTCGGCTCGAACGGCATCCTCGTCCCGCCCGCGGAGTACCTCCCGCGGTTGAAGGAAATCGCCCACAATCACGGTGCGTTGCTTATCTGCGATGAGGTAATGGCCGGCTTCGGCCGGACCGGCGAGTGGTTCGGATGCGACATCTTCGACGTCGAGCCCGACATCATGACGATGGCCAAGGGACTGACCGGGGCCTACCAGCCGCTGGGCGCGACGATCGTGAACTCGGAGATCGCAGCGCACTTCGAGGACAACATGCTCACCCACGGGCACACGTACGCCGGCCACCCGGTCGCGTGCGCGGCGGGGCTCGCGACGATCGAGACATACCAGGAGGGAAACCTCATCAAGCACGCCGGCGAGGTCGGAGAGTACCTCGGCGAGCGGATTGAGGAGCTCGCGGCGGCCCACCCGAGCGTGGGTGACACGCGCGGCGTCGGGCTCTTCCGGGGTATCGAGCTCACCAAGAGCAGTGAGGAGCGCATGCCGTTCGGCGAACGGTCGGACAAACTCGCCAAGGGGAGCACCGTCGTCGATCAGGTGGCCGGGATGGCCTACGAGAACGGCGCGTACGTCGCGAACATGATCAACACCCTTATCGTCGCGCCGCCGCTTACCATCACGCCCGACGAGATCGACGAGGCGATCGCCGCCCTCGATGTCGCCCTCAAGGTGTCCGACGACGCGATGGTCGACTGACGGGCGCCACCCGCGGTTTAAACGGACAGCCTTTGTGACGCACAGAAGTCGGAAAGCGTTCGAATAGATCGAAATTTTATAACGGGACGCGGCCTACGATGAACTATGTCCAACGCCGAGAGGCCGGTCGCGGAGCTCGACGAGACCGACCTGGAGCTACTGGAGTATATCGAGACGGACTTCGACGTGAGCCTCGAGACTCTCTCCGAGCAGCTCGACCTCTCGAAGTCGGCGGTCCACTACCGGCTGAACAAGCTGAAAGACCGAGGTGTCGTCGAGGGAGTGACCGCGGACCTCGACCCGCTGGCATTCGGGCTCGACATGGTCGCCATCACGGAGGTATCGGTCACACACGAGAGCGGCTACTCCGAGAAGGTTGGCGTGAAACTCAGCGAGATCGGGGGTGTCGAGCAGGCCTACTACACGATGGGCGATGTCGATTTCGTCGTGATCGTGCGCGTCCAGAACCGGAACCAGATGAACGACGTCATCGACCAGATCGTTGCGATCAACGGGGTTAATCAGACCTCTTCACGGTTCGTCATGGACGAGGTGAAAAGCAATCCGAATGTCGTCGTGGGGATGCCCGCTCGTGCGAAGGACGCGATTCTCGAGCGGGACTGACTCGACAGGTATAGTAGGATCTGGAAGTCTTTGTAGTGTCGATGGAGCCGGGCGCTATCTCTTGGTTTTCGGACCCGCTCTGGGAGATATTACTATATTTGACACGCAGACAGACGTGCCCCTGGTTCTGAGTCAGCCACGGAGAGAAGATTGCTTGCCCCAATATCGAGTAACCAATGGACAGCCAAACAACAGAATAGGAGAGAGACATAGAATACGCCACATACTTTGGTTGGTCTACCTACCGGTTTAAGACATGATGTGTTCACTCAGATATTCACATTGTGAATATGATATATAGATCTCAAAAACAGACGTGAAAAATGGTCTTCCAGCGAACTTGACAATCAGTGAGCGGTGGGCCGATCTTCGCTAGGAAGATATGACTGGATATTCGGCATCGATCGTGACTCCAGTTGAGGAATCACCGTCCAACTGGTCTCCCAAATCCTGTTCTCCGGTCGCTTCTACTGCCCGTTTCGGCCAAATGTATGTAAACTAGCCAATGTGCAAAGCTGAGTAGATGAGCGAATTTCGTTGAGTGAGTGCCTCAGCATCGAACTATATGTCCAAATCTACACAATATTTGCAATCACGCCCTAATATCCGCTATCTGTTGTTTGTCCTGAAATCAACGAGATCGGCTTCTCCGCGAGTTTCCCTACCTCTCACCCAGAGGAAATCGGTCGGTGTGGCTCAACTAGACAGTACCCGACGAACACGATGTTGTCGGTGGTGCTCACGTCAACAGTTACGAGAACCGCCACAGCGTCCTTCACCAGTGGCTAGGGAAGTTCAGATATGTCAAATCACCACTATGGGGTGTCTGGACTTCTTCAGCTTGATTCTCAACGTGGACGGCTGGTTCAAGAAGATATTGGGGACTTCCATCTATAGATGATCGTTCTATTAAACTCCAAATGAGGTACGAAAACTTCTAACAATGACAACTAGGATTGACGGCTCTCAGTCGGGGAGGAGGGCGGAGAAGCGGAGGGAGCGTTACCGAAGACTCAGATGTAGCGCTGGATGAGCTCGGTTGAGAAGACGAGGAGAAAGCTCACGACCAGCGCGAGTGTGCTGATAGCGTTTAGCACCGGCGTGACGCCGCGACCGATCTTCGAGAAGATGTAGATCGGGAGCGTGTTCTGCACCCCGCTCGTGAAGAACGCGATGAGGAAGTCATCGAAGGAGAGCGAGAACGCGAACAGCATCCCGCTGATGATGCCAGGGAGGATGAGTGGGAACGTGACGCGCCGGTAGGTCGTCCAGCGCGAGGCGCCGAGGTCGCGGGCCGCCTCCTCGAGCTCCACGTCGAACTGCCGGAGCGAGGAGGAGACGGTGACGACGACGAACGGCACGACGAAGACGAGCTGGCCGATGATGACCGTATTCAGCGACGTGTTGAGCCCGATCAGGTGGAACCAGATCAGCAGCGCGATACCGAGGATGAGACCGGGGACGGTCATCGGCGTCGTGATCAGGCCGTCGAAGAGGCGTTTACCCCGGAAGTCGTAGCGCACGTAGCCGACTGCGCCGAGCGTCCCGAGCGCCGTCCCGACGACGGCGACGACGACCGCGACGTAGAGGCTGTTGTAGATCGCGTTCATCGCGATATCCGTCGCGAAGAGCTTCGAGTACCAGTGGAGGGTGAATCCTGTCCACGGGAGCGTCGAGAACTCGCCCTTCTCGAAGGAGAACGCGACGATGACCACGATCGGCGTGTAGAGGAAGACGTAGACGAGCGCCGTCCAGCCACCAAGCCAGCCGCCCTCGATACCGGACTTGAGGCGGTTGAGCGCGCTCATGCTATCGCCTCCATGTCCGCGTAGCGCATCAGAATTCCGAGCACAATGGCGACGAAGATCATCACGACGCTACTGAGCGCCGCGCCCGCCGGCCAGTTGCCGCCGCTCCCGAACGCGAAGCTGATGCGAGAGCCGAGGAACGGGATGCCGCCGCCGAGGATGTTCGGGACGATGAACGCACCGACGCTGAAGATAAACACGAAGATGATCCCTGCGGTGAGACCGGGCATCGAGAGCGGAAGGATGACCCGGCGGAAGACCGCGTAGCGCGAGGCACCGAGGTCATAGGCGGCCTCAATGAGTGACTGGTCGATGCTCTCAAGGGCCGCGTACAGCGGCAGGATCATGAACGGCAGCCAGAGGTAGGTGAGGCCGAGCCAGATCGCGAACTTGGTACTGAGCCACCAGCCGATAGGGTCGTTGATCACGCCGATGAACTGGAGGAGCTGGTTGAACGGGCCCTGCTTCGAGAGCACAATCGACCAGCCGTACGTCCGGATGACGTAGTTCGTCCAGAACGGGACGATGAGAAGCATCACGAGCTGGTTCTTGTGGCTGCCGCCGCGGCGCGCAATCCAGTAGGCGATCGGGTACGCGATTATGATCGTCGCGAGCGTGACGAGCACTGCAGTCGTCAACGTGTTGTAGATAGCGACCTGGTTGGGGTAGTACGTGAAGACGTCGACGTAGTGTTGAACCGTGAATTTCGAGACGAGCTGAAAGTTGACCATCTCCATGAATCCGATACCGAACATGATGAGAAGTGGTACAACGAACATCAGCGTCTCTAAAGCGAAGACCGGCCCCGCCGTCGAGAGGAGCTCCAGATTGAGCCCTCCCAACTGCACCTCGGAGAGGAAGCTACGGGTGTCGGTCTGTTCCGAGCCATCTGTTGCCATGTACCCATGGCGATGTTCGTCGGTATTAAAGATTTGTCTCTGCGCTCGAAAACGAAACCGAGAGACAGCGACGGCAAGGGTGCGCCGTTCCGTGGTCGTCGACGCGCCGCTATCGGGGACGCTGTCAGGGCGGGGTGCGGCCCGCCGTCAGATCGAGGGTCGCTATCGGGGAGAGGATCGCCGTCAGAGCGGAGGCGTCGACCGGGAAGTCAGTACTCGTGGTCAACCGCGCGGAAGGCGTCCTCGGCGACCTCGATCGCGTGGTCGATCTGCTCCTCTGTATGCGTGTAGGTGGTGAAGAAGCGCTCGTCCTGGATCGGGTTCCCGAAAATGACCTCGTTGGCCGCGGCCTCGATCCACCAGTCCGCGAACTGCTCCTCGTTTGCCTGCCAGGTGTCGCGGAAGCGGTGGATCTTCGCGTCCGTCATGTACACCTGCCCCATCGAGCCGATGTGCTGGACGTTCGCGTCAACGCCCGTGTCGTCCGCAGCCTCCTGCAGGCCCGTGAAGAGGCGGTTGCCGAGGCGGTCGATGTGGTCGTAGACGTCGCCGCCGTCAAGGACCTCGAGCGTCGCCAGCCCCGCGGCCGCCGCGAGCGGGTGGCCGTTGTAGGTGCCGCCGTGGAACGCCGAGGAGTTCCACGACTCGCCCTCCTCGTCCTCCCCGGGGGGGATTATCTCGTTCATGATCTCCGCCTCCCCGCCGAAGCCGGCGACCTGGTAGCCGCCGCCCGCGGCCTTCGCGAACGTCGCCATGTCCGGTATAACGTCGAAGCGCCCCTGCGCGGAGGCTGGGCCGAGGCGGAAGCCCGTCATTACCTCGTCCCAGATCAAGACGATACCGAGTTCCTCAGTGAGGTCGCGGAGGAACTCGTGATAGCCGTCGCGGGGCTTCAGGCAGCCGCACGAGAACATGACCGGTTCAATGATGACCGCAGCCATGTCGTCGGCGTGCTTGCGTAGGATCTTCTCCGTGTTCCCCTTGTCGTTGAACGGAATGGGGACGACCGTCTCGGAGACCTGCTCGGGGATGCCGGTACCGTGCGGGACCGTGTTCGGTTCCTCGGCCGGGCCGAGCGCCTCCTTGGATCCGTGGACGGACTGGAGCGCATAGTCGTGCGCGCCCGCGTAGCCCCCCTCGGGCTTGGCGATCTTCGACTTCCCCGTGTAGGAGCGCGCGACGCGGAGCGCGTGCATTGTCGCCTCCGTCCCAGAGTTCGACATGCGGACGCGCTCGATGCACGGCGTCATCTCCGCGACTTTCTCCATGAACTCGATTGCGACCGGGGTTGGCGTGGCCGTGATGTCGGAGGCTTCGGCCATCTCCTGGACGGCATTGGTCACCTTCGGGTGGTTGTGCCCAAGGATGATGGGACCGAGCGCAAGGAGGAAGTCGAGGTACTCGTTCCCGTCGACGTCAGTGATGTACGAGCCATTGGCAGACTCGGTGTAGAACGGGTACGGGTCGAACGACCGAATGTTCGACTCAACGCCGAGCGGCGTGACGTCCGCCGCCCGCTCGTGGAACTTCCGGCTCTTCGGGGTCATCTCCCGGTACCGCGCCGCGTGGTCGTGTGGATCGCCACCTTGACTCATCGGTTGCAATTCGCGAGAGCGTCCTAATAAAGGTGGGTGGTAGAGGGCGATAAAAGGGCAATTCGAGCGCCAGTCGTCCAACCTCGTCCACACATCTGTGACGTAGTCGGGAAATCATCCAACTAGAATGACGACTGGCCGCGAGGCACCGTCTAGTTGAGTGGGTTTGAGAAGTGAGGAGGCCGTAGCGAGAACGGATCCTGGAACTCGAAGACCCCCACAAGGAACGCTTAGAGGGAGAATCAAGAGGTTTGGAAGAATGAGCGTACGTCGATACCCGTCCTCTGTTTTGCAGTTCGACTTCATTCGGTGGGGCTGTCGTTACGTGAAGTCAAGGCTGTCTTAGAGTGGCTGGGTGTCGGTCGCGGTCATCAGGTGATTTGGAACTGGAAAGAGACGCTGGCTGAGTAACAAGGCGACCCGCTGACGTTCACGAGAGCGCCGCTCTCGTGTGGCCAACCAGAACCCAACAGGTTCTGGTGACGGCGACGCCGTCGCGGGGCGCGGTCAACGAGAAACAAATCGAGATTGACGGCAAGAAAAATGGCTTTACGCTGCCATCGGCACGGAGTCAAAGCTGCTCTTAGAGGTCGACGTGTACAGCCACCGCGCGATCTGTCCGCGGCGGCGTTCCGCCACCGTCTCACCGAGAAACACGATATTGCCGAGACAGAGTTTCTCGTCGATGCTGGTGGCTATCTGACTGCCCTCGATCGACACGGATCAAGCGGTCATCTCGACTACCAAGACCGGAACCACATCGAAAAATGGTTCCAGACAGTCTCACTGTGGATCGACCGCTTTCACTCGTTTTGGCGGGGCAGTCAATCAAGCGCGAGACGCTGGTTGCGACGGTTCAGACACTCTTACAACGTCATCGGCCGAATCAAGCATTAGACTGGAGAAATGCCAGCTACGGAGGTGCAGAACTATAGTAGAATTTGAAAGTCTTTGTAGAGTCAACCGGTGGAGACAGGCGTGATCCCCTGATTTTCGGAGCAGCACCGTGAGATGTGAGCAAACACTTCTGGAGATTGCTATAAACAGTGCCCCGATTGTAGAAATCTCAAACAGTCAGATTGGGGCGGTCTCCCGTCAGCTCCTAGGGAACCAAACACGCGTGAGTTTCACATATTGCGCGCACGCAGGGCACACTGGAATATATCCAATGTCTCGCGGAGTGATCGAACGGACAGTACCATTACAACAATATGTTTGTAAATATATGGTGGTAGATATGTATCATACACCGGCGAGACGGTCAGATGGACGCGTTCGATCGAACTTCCGATACCGACATATAACATTTAATTATATTCTGGTTGTGCTGTTCTAATCCGTCTCATTGCCAGAATATCGAGTGGTATTCAGCATATTTTCAATGACTGTCCTCGTCCCTTCGGAAAATTACCGGAGCGGTGTCCGCCGTGTTCTGGCGCCGAGGCGGCAGGGAAACCTATAAATAGTCGCGGGGGCAATCGACGGTAGATAATGACTGGCAGAGATGAACTGATGGATTCGATGATGTCCCGTCGGACGATGCTGAGTACCGCCGGTGCCGCTGGTGTCGCCGCCCTCGCGGGATGTTCGGGTGGCAACTCCTCCAGCGACGGTACCACCTCCAGCTCGAACGGAGGCGGCGGGAGCGCCAGCAACACCGTGAACATCCTCGCCTGGGGTGGCTATGGCGGCCCCGCGAAGATGCTCGAATCGAATTCGAGCGCGAAGACCAACATCAAGTTGATATCCTCGGACCAGAAGGGCTTCCAGTTGCTCTCCTCCGGCGGCACGAGTGACTACGACGTGCTAATCTCGGACAACAGCTGGGTCGCGAAGAACGCGCAGGCTGGGCACCTCCTGCCGCTCAAGAAATCCGACTTCCCCTCCCAGGAGAACTGGGTGGAGCAGTACAAGTGGCCGTTCAACCCGTTCGTCTCCGAGGACAAGCAGTACGGCGTCCCCTCGCGGTGGGGCTGGGACAGCATCGGCTACAACTCAGAGAAGGTCGACTCCACAGACCTGGACTCCTACGAGTTCGCGTGGACGGGCGGCCCGAACGGGAAGTACGAGGGCAAGATAATCGTCGGCGGCGACCCGACCTGGTACATCCCGATGGTCGCAATGGAGCTCGGCATCAAGCCGTACAAGAAGATGTCCCAGGACGAGCTGGACCAGATAAAGGATAAGCTCATCAAGACGTTTAACAACGCCTACTCGATCCACACCTCGTCGGCGCCGGTTCGCAAGGAGCTGCTGAGCGGCGATGCCTGGATCCAGGTCGGCCTCGGGAACTTCGGGCTGAGCCAGCTCGCTGCTCAGGGCCACGAGAAGTTCAAGGGCGCCATCCCAAAGACGGGTGGGATCTACTGGACGGAAGGGATGAGCCTCGTGAAGGACCCGCACAATGCCAACCTCGCGAAGCAGTACATGCAGACCGTGCTCTCGCCAGAGGGCCAGTACAAGGTCTGTTACGGCGGGGCGACGAAGGGTATTCCGGTCAACAAGAACGCGTGGTCGAAGTTCAGCGCGGAGGAGCAGAAGGCCGCGATGTTCTACCAGGGCAAGGATTTCAGTGCCTCCCAAGAGGTCCTCGACAAGTGTGTTCAGTACGAGATTCCGCCCTCCTATCAGGAGTGGAATAAGATCTGGGAAGAGGCGAAGGCACGTGCGAGCGTCTAAAACACCGACAATGTCATCTTCTAGCTCCATCAACGCGGACGAAGCGACAGACGAAGGGCACGGGAGCGTCGTTATCGAGGACCTCCGCAAGGAATTCGACGACGTTACCGCCGTCGACGGCCTCTCCCTCGAGATCGAGGCCGAGGAGTTCCTGACACTCCTCGGCCCCTCCGGGTGCGGGAAATCGACGACCCTCCGGCTGATCTCGGGACTCGAAACCGCGACGTCCGGTACGATCAAGATCAACGGCGAGGACGTCACGGACATCCCGGCGAACAAGCGGAACACGAGCATGGTGTTCCAGGAGTGGGCGCTCTTCCCGCATATGACCGTGCAGGAGAACATCGCCTTCGGTCTGGAGATGCGCGACGTCCCGAAGGCCGAACGCGAGGAACGTATCGAGCACGCGCTCGAACTGATCGAGCTCCCGGGCTACCAGGACCGGAAGGTGAGCCAGCTCTCCGGCGGGCAGAAGCAGCGGATCGCGATGGCGCGCTCCATCGTCCTTGAGCCGGACGTCCTCCTCTTCGACGAGCCGCTGTCGAGCCTCGACCGTTCGCTCCGCCAGACGATGCAGATCGAGCTCAAGAACATGCAAGAGGAGCTCGGCATCACGTTCATCTACGTGACGCACGACCAGGAGGAGGCGCTCACGATGAGCAACCGAGTCGCCGTGATGAACGACGGCCACCTCGAGCAGGTCGGCGAGACCTACGAGCTCTACGAGCACCCACAGTCCGAGTTCGTCGCGAACTTCGTCGGCGAGACAAACTTCTTCACGGGGGTGGTCTCGGAGATCGACGTCAAGACGCTCGTCATCGATGCCGAGGAGGGCGACATCCGTGTCGAGTCGGAGAAGACTGACCAGTTGAGCGTGGGCGACAGCGTCCATCTTACTGTCCGCCCGGAGGACATCGAGATTGCCGACTCGCTCGACACGCCGAACCGCTGGGAGTGTACGATTGGCGACGTCGTCTACAAGGGATCGTTCATCCAGTACGATGTCGACGTAGGCGACCGGACGTTCCTCGTCGAGCAACAGATGCGGAAAACGACGACGCCGCGCGAGCGCGGCGACTCGGTCGATGTCGGCTTCTCCGTGGAAGCCGGCGAAGTCATCCTCGACCGGTAAGCGCACTCCCTCGATCACCCCCCCTCTCCCCGGCGGTCGTTCTCCGACCCCCGTGCAGCGCCGACGCATCCGCGTAGTATCGCCTCTCTTTACCGGTCGCGGTCCCGTTCAGCCCGGCAGGTATAGCTTTATCAGGGATCGCTCGTAATCACGGCACGTGTCCCGATCCATGGGTGACATTCGTGAGAACCACCGCGATGCGATAGAGGAGGCAACGCAGGACCTGACCGTCGACCACTGGATCGACGGGGAGTCCGTCGCGTCAGCGAACGGCGAGCGCTTCGAGACGTCCGACCCCGCGATCGACGAACCGATCGTCGACGTTGCGCAGGGGACGGAGAGCGAAATCGACGACGCCGTCGAGGCGGCCGAGGCGGCCCTCAGATCCTGGAAGGAGACGACGCCGCGCGAGCGCGACGACATCATCCGCGAGTGGACGTCGACGCTCCGCGATCACCTCGACGAGCTCGCGCTTCTCGAGAGCCTCGACACCGGAAAGCCGCTCGCGTACGCGCGAGACGAAGCTAAAGAGGCGTTCAACTACCTGGAGTACTACGTCTCTGTCGCGCAGGCACACGAGGGGAGCGAGCTCCCGGTCGGCCCGGACAACCACGCCTACGTCCGTCAAGAGCCCTTCGGGGTCGCCGGCCAAATATTGCCGTGGAACTACCCTCTGCAGCTGTTCGGCTGGAAGGCAGGCGCGGCGCTCGCCGCGGGGAACGTGGTCGTCCTGAAGCCCTCCGAGGAGTCACCAATGACGGCGACTCGGGTCGCGCAGCTCTCGAAGGGTATCCTCCCAGACGGCGTGCTGAACATCGTGAACGGCTTCGGCGAGGAGGCGGGCCAGCCTCTGACGAACCATGACGCCATCGATAAACTCTCGTTCACAGGGTCGGTCCCAGTCGGCAAACAGGTCATGTCCGCCGCCGCGGAGGGGATCAAGCCGGTGACGCTCGAACTCGGCGGGAAGTCTCCTTTCGTCGTCTTCCCGGATGCGGACCTCGAGCAGGCCGCAGAGACGTCCGCCGCGGGCATCTTCTATAACACGGGCCAGTCCTGTGACGCCTGTACGCGCATCCTCGTCCACGAGGACGCCCACGACGAGTTCCTCGACCTTTACCTTGAGGAGGCCACGGAGACGTGGCAGCCCGGCGACCCGCTGGAGGACGGCACGACGATGGGCCCGCTGACGTTCGACGACCAGTACGAGAAGGTCTCGAACTACGTCGAGATCGGCGAGGAGGAGGGCGCAAACCTCGTCGTTGGCGGCGGCGATCCCGACGGCGAAGAGTTCGAGGACGGCTGGTTCTTCGAACCGACCGTATTCGACGACGTCGACAACGACATGCGGATCGCTCAGGAGGAGATTTTCGGGCCGGTCCAGTCGATCATCACCTTCTCGAGCTACGAGGAAGCCATCGAGATTGCGAACGGCGTCTCCTACGGTCTCGCGGCGGGAGTCGCGACGAACGACGCCTCGATCGCCCACCACGCGGCCGCGGACATTCTCGCGGGCAGCGTTTGGGTCAACGAGTACCACGGCGACGGCCCGGGCGTCCCGTTCGGCGGCTTCAAGGAGTCCGGCATCGGCCGCGAGTGCGCGAAGGAGACCCTCGACGAGTACACACAGTCGAAGACGGTCAACCTCAAGCTCGACGAACCCGAACTGTAAGCCTGCGAGCGCTCCCGCTCGCGTCCGTTGTCCCGGCATCCGAAAAACTGTTTTCCGTATCGCCGCGTCACCCGCCCGCCGATCGACGGCCCCTCAGAAGGTCGCGTCGATACTCTCGGCGAGCACGTCGACGGCCTCATCGATCTCCTCGCGGGTCGCGCAGAGCGGCGGGCAGATGAGTACCTGCGTGTCCGGGCGCCCGGCACCGAAGACGACGCCGCGGTCGTGGGCGTGCTCGCGAAGTGTCTCGATCGGGTTGTCGCCCTCGTCGACGCGCGGGTCGAAGAGGAAGGCGTTGTCCTCAGCGTCGGGGTCGCCGAAGTCAACGCTCCAGAGGAAGCCGCGACCGCGGACCTCCGCGACCTTCGGGAACTCCTCGAGTTCGCGCAGGTGCGACTCAAGGTGGCCTTCGAGGTCGCGGACGTTCCTGATGAGGCCGTCGCCGTAGACGTCCATGGCGGCGTTCGCCGCGGCACAGGAGACGGGGTGGCCGGCGAACGTCTGGCCGACGGGGAGCCCCTCTCTCTCGAGGTAGTCGCCGAGTTCCTCGCTGACAATGGCGCCGGCGAGCGGCGCGTAGGAGGACGTGACGCCCTTCGCGAACGTGATCACGTCGGGCTGGAGATCCTCGGTCTGCACGCCAAACCACTCGCCGCAGCGCCCGAAGCCCGTGATGACCTCGTCGGCGACGAGTAGGATGTCATGCTCGTCGCAGATCTCGCGGACGCGATCGAAGTAGCCCGGCGGGGCGGGGTAGGCGCCAGAGGAGCCCGCGATCGGTTCGGTGAACAGCGCGGCAATGGAGTCTGGGCCCTCATTGCGGATCACCCACTCGAGGTGGTCGGCGGCCTGCTCGCCGAGTTCCTCGGGGGTGTCAGCGTCGAAGGGGCCGCAGAAGTCGAGTGGCGGGAGGAACTTCGCGTGGCCGGACGCGGCGGAGTGCTTCTCGAGGACGGTGCGCGTGCTCGGTTCGCCGGTGAGCGCGCCGGCGCCGTAGGTGGCGCCGTGGTAGGAACGCCAGCGCGTCAGGATTTTCGGGGCGTCCTGGTAGTCCCGAACGATCTGCATCGCGGTCTCGTTGGCCTCGCTCCCGGAGATGGAGAAGACGACATTGCTCATATTTGGCGGTGCCTTCTCGGTGAGGCGGCGGGCGAGGCGATCGCGCTGGGGGTTGCGGCTCCCGGAAGAGACGTAGGGGATCTTCTCGGCCTGCTCGGTCATCGCGTCGACGATGTGCTGCTGGGAGTGGCCGGCGTTGACGCAGTAGAGCTGGGAGACGAAGTCGAGGTACTCCTCGCCCTCGTCGTTGTAGACGCGGGCGCCCTCTCCCTCGACGAACGTGTCGGGCTCGTGCTTCGGTTCGTACCAGTGTGGGATCGCGGCGTTGCCCATACCTCTAGCCGGTGGTGTCATGAAATAACTCTTGCTGCAGTGCTGAAGGTCGCGTTAAGTTAGAGGATGAGGCGGACGGCACTGTCTAGTTGAGCTAGTTTGAGGAATGAGCAGGTTGTCGGGGGGTCTTGTTCAAGGATGATCGAAGACTTGCTCAAAGATGTCTTGGACGTGGGTTTAGAAGAAACTTGGGAGAACGATCGGACGGCGACGACCGCGGTGTCGAGTACAGCGAGGACGTCACTCCGCACGGAGCCGAACTGCCCACAAACGTCCGCAGAGACTATCCACAACTCAATGACCGCGCCAGACCTAACCGGAACCCCAAGTGACGGAGCAGCGAAAGCGACCTCGAGTGTCGACGCTGTGGACGTCGCGGCAGAGTCCGCAGTAGCGACGGCTCGCCGACAGCTGGGGCAAGCGGCCGCCCATATCGACATCGACGGCGGCGTCATCGACCGCCTGAAGTACCCGACGAAGCTCCAGCAGGTGTCGGTCCCGCTTCGACGCGACGACGGAACACTCGAGGTGTTCACGGGGTATCGCGCACAGCACGACGACGTCCGCGGCCCGTACAAGGAGGGGGGGGGGCTCCGCTACCACCCCGATGTCGATGCTGAGGAGTGTATTGGCCTCTCGATGTGGATGACGTGGAAATGTGCCGTGATGGACTTGCCGTTCGGAGGGGGAAAGGCGGTATCACCGTCGACCCGAAGACACTCTCTGACGGGGTGGTCGAACGATTCACGCGGCGCTTCGCGGAAGAACTCCGTGACGTAGTCGGCCCGAAACGCGACGTCTCCGCTCCGGATATGGGGACCGGTCCACAGGAGGTGGCGTGGTTTATGGACGCCTATTCGATGCAGCAGGGCGAGACGACACCGGGCGTCGTCACCAGGAAACCCACACGGTCATCGGCGAATCGTACGGTCACGAGGAGGCACCTGGTCGTAGTGTCGCCATCGTCACGCGCGCAGCGACCGAGTACTACGACTGGAACATCGAGGACGCGACGATCGCCATTCAGGGATTCGGGAGTGTTGGGACGAACACCGCCCGCCTGCTCGACGGCTGGGGCGCTGACGTCGTCGCTGTCTCCGAGGTCGATAGTGCGATCTACGATCTGGACGGCCTGAACCCGGAAAGCATGGAGGGACACGACGAGCAGCCGGATATGGTTTCGGGATACAACGCCCCCCGTCGATGACCAATGCGGAACTGCTCGAACTCGACGTGGACATATTGATTCCATCGGCGGTAGGGACCGTGCTGACGGCAGAGAACGTCGACAACGTGCGAGCCGATATGATTGTCGAGGGTGCCAACGGCCCGACGACATTCGCGGCAGACGCGATCTTCGAGGAGTGCGGGGTGCCGGTGATTCCGGATATCCTCGCGAACGCGGGCGGCGTGACGGTGAGTTACTTCGATGGCTCCAGGACATCAACCGCCGCCAGTGGTCGCTCCAGCGCGTTCACGAGGAACTTGAGGAAGAGATGTTGAAGGCGTGGGATGCCGTCCGGACCGAGTACGAAGGTTCGGGAATGACGAGGCGGGACGCGACAATCGCGGTGGCACTCTCGCGCATCGGCGACGCAAAGGAGATGCGTGGACTCTGCCTCTGACCGGTCGCTTCACTACACCGAAGACCGGTTTTTCGAGCGACATATCGAGCTCCGTCGACCACCGAGCGGTGCCGTCGATCAGCGGCCCGACGCGCAACCCCCTCAGCGTACTGCTTGTCGTCAAAATGGGGCCGACCCAATGCCGGAGCCAATCGGCGGTCGCAGGCGTCGTGCGCTGACGGTATACTAGTGGACGCTGGCGATAGGGTACGAACGCGGCGGCAAACTCATCGTCACACCCTAATACTCACAGACATAAGTACGTAAAGATATCTGGAACCTTGATTCGGTTGAGTGCAGAGAGAGCAGCGTCACGAAGATCGTCAAGCGTATCGAATAGACGGTTCCCAAGTTCTTGATCGAGTTGTCTCCAACACTCTTCCGCGGGGTTCAGCTCCGGTGAATCCCGCGGAAGGTAACAGAGTTCGATCGGTGTGTCTTCGACGAATTCCTGCACTGCGTTCGCCCTGAAATACGACGCGTTGTCCAAGACAACGCAGATTTTCTCGCCAAATTCGGTCTGGAGAGCGTCTAGCAATCGAATTGTCGTGTCGCTGTTGAAGTTCTCGGCACACGACAGAAAGAACGTCTCGCCGGAATCGCTGACTGCACCGAGCAACTTGATGCTGTCCCACGCGCCCGTCACCGGCAGTGACGGGCGCTCACCCTCGGGAAACCACGCATAAATCAGCGTCGAGAGATCCTGTCGCGTCTGATCGATCGTCAGGACTGTGTATTCGTCGTCCAGGTCGTCGCGCTTTTTTTTGAAGCCTTCTTGCCACGCCTCTTGGGCCCTCTCGTCGGATTTGTAGAACTCCGGCCGGGCTGTCTTCCAGGACAGCCCGGCCTCGGACATCAGTCGTCGGACGTGGCGTTCACAGTACTCAACGCCGAATTCTTCGGAGAGGAAGTGACGCGCCAGTGGAACTGACCACGCGGGCGCGTCTAGTCCAACTTCTTCGGGTGAGTCGTGAAGTGCCTCAACGAACCGCTCATGCTGTTCATCAGAGAGTTCAGCCGGCCTCCCGGAACGGTGTTCGTCGTAGACAACCTCCTCGAACGGCTCGTCAGCGAGCCGTTCGAGTCGGTCAAGCCATCGTGAGAGCCAGCCAGCAGTGTATCCATAGCGTTCAGCTACATCTTCCAGCGTCGCTTCGTCTTCTTCGAGGTAGTTGATCGCCGCCATAACCCGCTGTGTCGGCTTTTTCCCCTCGACCTCCGCCAAGACCTGGCGGAGGTCGTCGGTAGACACGTCGTCGAGGGAAGCCATATCGGGGTAACGGATTCCTGATTGAAAAAGATTCAGCCGTCAGTATAAGTGGACGCCGACGGACCGTCACTTGAGCGCGCGCACCACCGCGGGTTCGTGCCTGAGGGCGGCGGGTTCGCAAAACGACACCCGGTCGCGGAGGTCGGCGAGCGACGACCACTCCTCGACGAGGCCGTCCTCGAAGAGGAGCGAGACGGCGAGTTCGCCGGCGCCCGCGTAAGTGAGCGACGCTAAGTCGAAGTTCGGGCGACCCTGCGGGAGCGTGCTCGACTCGCGCGGTCGGCGGATGTCCATCACGCCGCCGAGTCGCTCGACGGTCGCGGCGGTGATGTCGACCGTCTCCTCTAGGTTGAGGATCGGGAACCCGCGGTTGTCCGCGATTAGCGTCGACTCCTCGCCGCGGAGGACCGAGGTGATGTCTGTTCGGCCGGCCTCAACGAGCAACGAGACGACGTCCATCGAGGAGCCCTCGCCATTTATGGCGTCGACGTAGCGGACGACGCGCGGGTCGCGGCCGGTGTCGTCGTCACGCGCGGCCGCGGTCGGGTCGTACTGGATTAGGCCGCCTGTCTGGAGGGGCGCCTGGATGCCTCGCATCAGGAGGACGCCACCAAGCGTGATGCTGGACGGGACGAACAGGCGGACGTCCCCCTCGTCGGTCTCTTCGATGTCGGTGGGGACGGGACCGATTGGGGTGGCCTCGAGGGCTTCGAGGCGCTCGAGCGCGTCGGGGACGGCCGCGGCGTCCACGGTCGCGGTGACGGTGACCACGTCGCCGATGTCGTCGGCGGGGTCGTAGGTCACCTGACTGGTGAGCGTCGCGATGCGCTCGCGGACGTCGTTGAGGCGCCCGGTAACGTCGCCGCGCTCGAGTTCGCGACGCCCTTCCTCCGTGAGGTGACGCCCCCGGCCGGGGATCTTCTCGGTCAGCCCCGCCTCGTCGAGTTCCGAGAGGGTGAGGCGTATCGTCCGGTCCTGGATCGAGTAGCCGCGGCGCTGCATTTCGTCGGTCAGCCGGATACTCCCTATCGGGCTGTGCTCGCGCACGATCCGGAGCAGGTCGTACGTACGCGGGTCGAGGTTGACCATCGTCACGGCTCTTGGGGATACACGGTCATGGTCGTTCGGGTGGGGGAGGAAGAAGGGTTAGCTCGCGGGGACGATCATCGCGACGATGACGATGAAGAACGCGACCCAGGCGGCGAGGGATATCCGAACGGAGCGCGAGGATTCCGCCTGCGCGTGCGGGCTGGCGACGGTGGCGCTCTCCGGATCGCTGAGCCCCTGCGTGACGAACCAGTAGATGATCACGGCACCGAAGGAGAACTTGGCGAGCCACGCGAGGACGACGAGAACGTTGAAGGCGGTGACGCTAATCACGACTCCTCACCCCCGTCGGTCCGCGCGGGTTCACTCGCTATGTCGTCGAAGGAGAAATCGTCGGGCGTGAAGAGGCTCCCGAGGAAGACGATGCCGGTCGAGAGGATGTGGCTGATAGCCATGATATCCCAGAACTTGAGGTCGACCCAGCCGGGGAGGCCGGCGTTCCCGAAGACGAGGTAGAAGGTGACGAGCTGGCTGAAGATGACGCCGACGATGAACGGGATGGTGCTGGCGCGCCGCCAGAACAGCGAGAAGTCTCAGAGAACCATACCCGCCGTTGCCGGTGGACCGGAAAACGGCCGCAATCCGCGGACGGCCTCCGCTCCTCTCAGTCCGGCTTTCCTGGGAAGTTGACGTACGCGTCGAGTCTCTCGCGCGCCGCCCCGAGCGCGGGCGACCCGTGATAGACGAGCGCGTCCTCGAACGCGTAGTTCAGGAGGCGCTCGATGTTTAGGCTGCTGTCTGGTCGTCCGAGTAGTCGGCCTCCGGCGGGAGCAGGTAGCCCGCTGGGAGGCCGCGCCAGTCCGCGCCGATGAGCGCGTCGCCCGCGACGAGCAGACCGCGCGACTCGTCGACCAGCGCGTGGTTGTCCGCGCGGTGCCCCGGGACGTGGACGGTCTCGAAGCCGGCGACATCGTCGCCGTCCGCATACCGGTCATCGACGACGACGTCTACCTCGGACTCCATGGGGACGTGCGTCGTCGCGTCCGGGAAGTGGGCGGCGAGGCCGGCGAGACCGCCGACGTGGTCATAGTCCGCGTGCGTTACGACACAACGTGGACCGGGACGAGGCCGGCGGCCTCGAGGCGCTCGGCGAGGTCGTCCGCCGTCTCCTCGAAGCCGGTATCGAAGAGCACCGTCTCCGCGCCCGTGGCAGCGAACACGCGATAGCGCGCCCGCCCGCGGCGTTCGACGGTGACGTCGTAGACACCCTCGCGGAGCGCCGTCACGCCTTCGGTCATCGGATGATCACTCCCAGATCCCCCCGGAGAGGTAGTCGATGACGGACATCACGACGACCGTGATGAACACGAAGATGACGCTCACCGCCGCGATGACGGGCGAGTAGGAGTACCGGAGGCTCGTGAAGATCTGGATCGGGATCGTCGTCAGGACGAACCCGGAGAGGAGCCACGCGATGATGTACTCGTTCAGCGAGAGGATGAACGCGAAGATGGCACCGCTGATGACGTTCGAGCGCAGCAGCGGGATCGTGATCGTCCGGAGCGTGTACGTCGGGGTCGCCCCGAGGTTCATCGCTGCCTCCTCGTAGCCCTGGTCGATCTCGTCGAGGCCCTGCGAGATGAGGATGAACGGGAACGGCGAGTAAAAGATGCCGTGGGCGATCATCAGATTCCAGACGGTGCCGCTGAAGCCGACGCTGTAGAAGAAGATCATGAACGCGACGCCGACGATAACCGGCGGGAGCAGAACGGGGAGAACCCCGAGGCCGGCGAGCAGGCCGCCGTAGCTGTACTCGTAGCGGTCAAGGGCGAACGCGAGCGCGGAGCCGATGGTCGTGCTGATGACCGCCGCGCCGAGCGCGACTTCGAGGCTCGTGCGCATCGCGTTCATCCAGTCGCTCGATGCGAAGAACGCGCCGAACCACTTGAGGCTGAAGCCCTTCGGCGGGAAGCTCAAGAACTGCCCGGAGGTCACCGACACCGCGAGCACGACGCAGAGAGGCAGGCCGATGAAGAGCACGACTAGCCAGGAGTAGGCGCTGAGCGCCAGCCCCGGCAGGCGGTCGCGGAACGCGGTGCTCACTGGACGTCACCCCCCATGCCGATGGCTGAGACATCGGTGAAGCGCGCGACGGCGCCGAGGATCACGACGACGACGACCATCAGCGCGATACTCATCGCGGCCGCGAACGGGATGTTCTGCTGCTGGTTGACCTGGTCGCCGATGATGATGGCGATGGTCCACTGCGAGGGGCTCCCGAGGATCTTCGGGAGGACGTACACCCCGAGTGAGAGGATGAAGACGAGCGCCGACCCGCTGATCACGCCGTTCTTCGAGAGTGGGAGCGTCACCCGCCGGAAGGTCTCCAGGGGGCCGGCGCCGAGGTTCTTCGACGCCTCGATCAGCTCGCCGTCAATGTTCTTCAGGCTGTTGTAGAGCGAGAGGATCATGAAGGGGAGGAAGGCGTACGCCATCCCGATGACGAGCGCCCAGTAGCCGGGCGTCCAGCCGGTCGGCTCGGGGAGGATCCCGAGCGCGACGCCGATCTTGCTTATCGGGCCGCTCTTCGCGAGGAGTACCGTCCAGACGTACGCGCGGATGACGTACGTAATCCAGAGCGTCGAGACGACGAGGATCATCACCGCGCGACGCACGAGGCCGTTGTTCATCCGGCTGAGGTAGTAGGCGAGCGGATAGCCGAGCACGAGCGTGATGAGTGTCGTGACGAACGAGATCTGGAGCGTGAACAGCAGCTGCCCGCGGTAGAGGCGGTGCGTGAAGAAGCGCACGTAGTTCTCGAACGTGAACCCGGGCTTGAAGTAGCCGCCGTTGACGTTGAGGTAGAAGCTGAAGACGACGAGCATCAACAGCGGGATCACGAACAGTAGGCCGAGGAGGACGCTCGGGTAGGCGGCGACGAGGTACTTCGTGCGCGAGCGGATGCCCGCGCGCCCCTCGGCGGCGGACGCGGATTCAGCTGCCATCGACGGTTCCCTCCAGGACGTAACAGTCCTCCGGCGGGATGGTGACGCTCACGTCGTCGCCCGGTTCGACGTTCCGGCGGGCATGGCTGAGGGAGACGACCTCCTGCCCGCCCGCGGTCTCGACGCGGTATTCGGTCGCGCTCCCGAGCAGCCGGGCAATCTCCAGCGTTCCCTCGATCCGGTTCGGGCCGCCGCCGAGGCTGACGTCTTCCGGCCGGACGATCACCGTCACGTCCGTCCCGACGTCAAAGCGGGTGCGCTCGACGTCGAGTTCGACGCCGCCGCAGTCCACGCTCGCGCCCCCGTCGCCGCTCGCGCTCACCTTGCCGGTGAAGAAGTTCGCCGTGCCGACGAAGTCCGCGACGAACTGGTTGACCGGCTCGTCGTACACCTCGCTCGGCGCGCCCACCTGCTCGTCCTGTCCGTCATTGAGGACGACGACTCGGTCGCTCATCGTGAGTGCCTCCTCCTGGTTGTGCGTAACGAAGATCGTCGTGATACCGATCTCCTGTTGGATCTTACGGAGTTCAACCTGCATCTCCTCGCGGAGCTTCTTGTCGAGGCTCGCGAGCGGCTCGTCGAGTAAGAGCACCTTCGGCTCGGGCGCGATGGCGCGCACGAGGGCGATGCGCTGTTGCTGCCCGCCGGAGAGCTGTTCCGGCTTGCGGTCGCCGACGTCCGGGAGCTGGACGAGGTCGAGCATTTCCTGGACGCGCTCGTCGATCTCGGCGTCCGTGTAGCCGCCGTCGACCTCGAGGCCGTAGGCGACGTTCTCCGCGACGGTCATGTGCGGGAAGAGCGCGAAACTCTGGAAGACCATCCCGGTGTCCCGGCGATACGGGGGAAGGTCGGTGACGTCCTCGTTCCCGATGCTGACCGCGCCGTCCGTGGGCTGCTCGAAGCCGGCGACCATGCGGAGCGTCGTCGTCTTCCCGCAGCCGGACGGGCCGACGAACGAAACGAACTCGCCATCCTTGATGTCGAGCGAGACGTCGTCGACGGCGAGCACGCCGCCGGGGTAGCGTTTCGAGACGTCGGAGAGTTCTATCCGGCTCATATTAGCCGATGATGAGCTGCTTCCATTGCTCGCTGATCCAACTCGAGCGGTCGATGTACATCTGGTAGTTGGGGGTGATGGCAGCCTGCGGGCCGGGGCCGGCGATCTTCTTGTAGGTGTCGTCGGAGAGGTCCGAGTACTTCTTCTTCACGACTGGGGGGTCGTAGAGGTTCTTTGCAATGCGGTCTTGCACCTCGGGCTTCGAGGCGTAATCGATGAACGTCTTGGCGGCGTCGAGGTGCGGGCTAGTGTTGAGAGTACACCACTCGCCGTGGTCGATGATCGAGCCCTCGTCGACGAAGTGCGAGTTCACGGGCGCGCCCTTATCCTCCATGACGAGTGTGACGTCGTTGTAGAGCATCCCCGCGGGCACGTCGCCCGTCTTGAGCTTCTGCTCGAACTGGGCCTCGTCCTTGTACCACATCCCCGCCTGAGGCTTGATCCCTTCAAGCTTCTGCAGGACCTTCTTAATCCCGTCCTTCGTCTGGAGAGTGGACTTCCCGTCGAAGTAGACTTCGGCGGTGACGTCGAGCAGGTAGCTATTGCTCGCGAGGCTCAGCAGGCCGAGCTGGTTCTTGTACTGGTCGTCCCAGAGCGCCTTCCACGACGTTGGCGGCGAGTCCATCTGGTTCGTGTTATTCACGAGGTTGATGAACCAGGAGAGCGCGCCGATACCGACGAGGTTCCCGTCCTCGTCCGTGTGCTTGAGGTTGTCCGCGATTTTCGAGACGTTGTCGAATTCGTCGGGGCTCCAGTGGTGCCAGATCCCCACGTTCTCGCCCTTCAGGATGCCCGTGACCTTGATGATGGAGAGGTCGACGGGAGCTTTCCCCGCGTTCGAGGCAGCCTTGAGCTTCGAGAGCGCCGCCGAGGACGTCTCCTCCGCCTTCGACTCGACGGGAATCCCGGTTTCGTTACGGAACGGCTCGAACAGTTGCTTATCGAGGACGTCCTTGAAGGTGCCGCCGTAGACGGCGACGGTCAGCGGGTCGTCCTTCGAGGGGTCCTTCTGCTTGACGGTGCTGCTGCCGCCGCTTCCACCGCCCCCGCCGGAACAGCCGGCGAGGCCGCCGAGAACGCCGGCGGCACCGAGGGCTCCGCTGGCCTGCAGGAAACTGCGACGATCGTGGGTGTTCGGCTCAGAGGTGGTCATATCTCTCCACCCTGATAGAGTGTGACTGTCCCTCAAATAGGTTACGGGTACAGACTGATTTGGCGATAGGTGCATTGATGGTGGGGTAAGGGATTGTCGACCCTACGACGGTATACTTTTGGAAGGGGATAGCAAAGGTCAAACACCGGCAACACACTGCCACCGAAATATGTCCGATCCATCCCCATCCAACGACCGGATCGAAGCACAGTACGACGAGCACGTCATGCCGATCTGGAAGAACCTCGACGTCCCCGTGAAGCGGGCGTCCGGGTGCACGCTCGAGGACTTCGACGGCAACGAGTACCTCGACGTCTTCTCCGGGATTTCCGTCACGAACGTCGGTCACGGCGACGAGTCGGTCGTCGAGGCCGCGAAAGACCAGCTCGACGAGTTCGTCCACGGCTGCAGCTACGTCCACCCGAACGAGCCGGTCGCCGAACTCGCCGAGACGCTCGCCGAGATTACCCCCGGCGACCTCCAGAAGAGCTTCTTCTGTAACTCCGGCACCGAGGCCGTCGAAGGCGCCGTGAAGCTCGCGCGCAAATACACCGGCTCGAAGGAAGTCGTCTCCCTCGAGATGGGCTTTCACGGCCGCACGCTCGGGAGCCTCGCGCTCACTGGCAACCACAAGTACAAGCACGGGATGGCGCCGACGATCAACGACGTTGCGCACACCGCTCCCCCGTATGCGTACCGCTGTCAGAGCTGCGAGAGCGACTGCGACGACGCCTGTACGAGCCAGCTTGAGCGCGTCATCGAGAGCCACACGGCCGACGACCTCGCTGCCGTCGTCGTCGAGCCCGTAATGGGCGAGGGCGGTATCATCGTCCCGCCCGAGGGGTGGCTCGCCGAGATCCAGCGGATTACCCACGAGCACGACGCTCTCCTCATCGTCGACGAGGTCCAGTCCGGCTACGGGCGCACCGGCGAGTTCTGGGCGGTCGAGCACTTCGACGTCGAACCCGACATCGTCACACAGGCGAAGGGCATCGCGAACGGCCTCCCGCTCGGCGCGTTCAGCGCGAGCGCCGAGGTCGCCGACTCCTTCGAGCCGGGGGACCATCTCTCGACGTTCGGCGGGAACCCCGTCACGGCCGCCGCGGCGCTCGCCACGATCGACCGGCTGCGGAGCGGCGTCGTCGATAACGCCCGCGAGCAGGGCGCGTGGCTGAGCGACGCGCTTGCCGACCTTGAAGCCGACTACGGCGTCGTCGGCGACACCCGCGGCCTCGGCCTGATGCAGGGCGTCGAACTCGTCGACCCCGACGGCGGCCTCGGCCCGATGGGCGTCGCCCCGGCGCCCGACGACGACCTCGCCAAACGCGTGAGCGACAACCTCCGCGAGCGGGGAATCGTCATGGGCGTGGGCGGCTTCTACGGGAACGTCATGCGCTTCCAGCCGCCCCTGACCATCGAACGCGACCAGCTCCAGACCGCCGTCGAGGGCCTCCACGCGGCCATCAAGGAGGAGTCCGCGTGAGCCACGACTACGAGCGCGCCGGCGAGTTCCGCGAGCGCGCGAGCGGCGCGAACGTCGAACTCCCGTACGCGGGCCTCGACACCTTCCTGAAGGGCCGTCCCGCGGATGTCGAGGACGTCGGCGACGCGGACGCCGCCGTCATCGGCGTCCCCTACGACAACGCGGTGAGCAACCGGCCGGGCGCGCGCTACGGGCCGAACGCGGTCCGCGAGGCGAGCGCCTGGTGGGCGTACCTCTCCGGTTACAAGGACGGCCTGACGAACATGCGCACCGAACAGCAGGTCGACTACTCCCAGTTCGACGTCGTGGATGCCGGGGACGCCCCGGTCTTCCCAATGGACCACGAGAAGACCGCGGAGTCCATCCGCGCGCACGCCGCGACGATTGCCGAGCAGACGTTTCCCGTTCTCGTCGGCGGCGACCACTTCTGCACATGGCCGTCCTTCGAGGGGTTCGCGATGGGCGCCGGCCACGACTCGGTCGGCCTCGTCCAGATCGACGCGCACACCGACACTGCGGAGGGAAGCCCGGTCTTCGGCGAAGACTTCCACGGCTCGAGCACCCACCACATCGCCACCGGCGACTACGGGTCGTTCGATTCGGTGAGTCAGATCGGCATCCGCGGCTACGAGTCCCCTGACTTCTTCGAGTTCGCCGACGACACTGGGCTCAACCTCTTCACAATGAACGATGTCGACGGACGCGGAATCGCCGCCGTCGCCGAGGACGCCGTCGAGGCCGCGGCCGCCGACACCGACGCCGTCTACGTCACCTTCGACATTGACGGCGTCGACCCGAGCGTCGCGCCCGGCACCGGCACGCCCGAGTCCGGCGGTTTGAGCGCGCATCAGGCGCTCGCCGTCATGGAGACGCTCGGCGGGCACGACGCCGTCGGCGCGGTCGACCTGATGGAGGTCTCCCCGCCGTTCGACCCCGAGGGGAGCACCGCCCGCCTCGGTGCCTACCTGCTCGTCACGCTCCTCGAACGCACGTTCGCGGAGTAAGCTACTGCGTCTAAGTCGTACGTCTCCGGCCACCGGTCGCCGAAGACGTCGGCGTGCGACGCAAGCTGTTTTCTGCGCGCCTCCGCGAAGTCCCCCGTCTCAACAAGCGTTGTCGGGTCCGCGTCGTCCGCCGAGCCCGCGATTGGGTTTCCAGCTGGGTCGACGAGGACGCTCTGTCCCTCGAAGGTGACGCCGCGCTCGACATCACAGCGGTCGGCGCACGCGAAGGACACGCGGTTCGTTGTCGAACGTGCGACCGCGAGGTGGACTGCGTTCGTCCAGCCACCAGGCGCTCGCCCTCGTTCGGCCAGTTCGTCGGAAGAGCAACGATGTCGGCGCCCGCGAGCGCCTGCGTCCACGTCGCCTCCGGGAACCAGAGGTCGTTACAGACATGCACACCGAAGCGCCCAAACGGCGTGTTGATGATGAGGGGCCCACCGTCGCCCGGCTCGAAGAAAAAGGTGCTCACGGTCCCAGAGGGGGACCTTCCGATAGACTGTCTCCAGACCGTCGGGAGAGACAACGGCCGCGCTGTTGTAGAGGGTGTTCCCGTCGCGCTCGGCGAATCCGCCGACCAGCCAGATGCCCGCGTCCGCCACTGTCTCGCACCACGCGGAGATTGTCGGGCCGTCCGCGGGCTCCGCGAGCTCGAAGGCTTCCTCACGCGTCTCGAAGACACAGCCCGTGTTCGCGAGCTCGGGGAGGACGATGAAATCCGCGCCCGCCGCGACGATATCCGCCGTCGCGTCGTCGAGCGCGCAGCGGTTCGCCTCTACGTTCCCGACCGTCGGGTCGGCCTGTACGACGCCGACAGTCACTGGCGTGGCCATCTCACTCATTCGCGACACACCCCGACTGGGCGGAGTCGTTCATCACACTACTCGTCAGGGAACCTGACCCTAAAGGTTCGCGTCCCGGATGATCGGCCGGAACCACTCGCGCTCGACGACGAGAGTGTACGGGAGGTCCGCGCAGACTCGTATGCCACCTCGACGAGCGCCGTCGCACACAGGGCATCGCGGGCGGTTCGGCACCCGCCCGAGCGCACTCAACCTTCTCCGCGACGACATCGACCGCGGCCAGCTCCACGACAAAATCAGCGACCAAACCACGAACGCCCAGCGCATTCTTGAGGCTGCTGCTCGCCTCCAACGCGATACTGGGACGCCACCGCGGACGCGCGAAATCCAAGAATACTACCAGCAGGTTGCCCGATCCTACGGCGACCCCGACCCTAGTACCTCCCTCAAGTTCGCACAGCGCCATCTCGACGACCTCGGAATGCTCGGATTCGTCATCAAGAGCGAGGAGAACCGCGGCAAGGGTGGTGGCCGCAGCTACGTCTGGGAAGCCAACATGGACCTCAATGCCGTTCTCAACGTCCGCGAAGAAATCGAAGCCAAAAGCGCCCCCTAACAGTTGCAAAGTGGGGTCTCTCCCGTGGAGAACTTCGGATGAGATGGGTCCTTGAACGCTCGGCGTAGTCGCGATACGTCGTGTCGAAATAGCTGAATGCGGCATACAGTCGGAATCCTCACTGTACAGCACCTCGGCGATGTCCTGCTGGAACGACCATCAGCGAGGTTGTGGCTGCGCGCGCAGCAACCGTCTGGTCGCGAGCACGGAGCGGGGGGTGTGGGGTGTGGGGTGGCGGGGTCTGGCAGACAAAAAGAACGATCTCACGCTGGTCGTGTTACTCCCAGTAGTAGCCGCGCTCAGGGAGTTGGAGATGGGTCCAGCCAGTCACTGCAATCGAGACACGCCCTTGGTACAACCTCTTGTTCTTGCACCGCGAATCTGCACACGCTCACCTTCCTCAACGTGCTTCGCGTTCGACCGGACCCAGCTGGTGACTTGATGCGTCCCGTCTCGTCTTCGAGCGGTCCGACTTGGGCTATCTTCGCCGAATTCGGCTTCCAAATCTCATACTCACAGACATAAATACGTGAAGACATCTGGAACTTCGATTCGGTCGAGTGCAGAGAGAGCAGCACCACGAAGATCGTCCAGTGTCTCGAACAGACGGTTCCCGAGTTCTTGATCGAGTTGTCTCCAGCACTCTTCCGCGGGGTTCACCGGAGCTGAACCCCGCGGAAGGTAACAGAGTTCGATCAGTGTGTCTTCGACGGATTCCTGCACTGCGTTCGCCGTGAAATACGACGCGTTGTCCAAGACGACACAGATTTGCTCGCCGAACTCGGTCTGAAGTGCGTCGAGTAACCGGATTGTTGTGTCGCTGTTGAAATTCTCTGCACACGGCAGAAAGAACGTCTCACCGCCGTCGCTGACTGCACCGAGCAACTTGATGTTCTCCCACGCGCCCGTCACCGGGAGTGACGGGCGCTCTCCTTCTGGAAACCACGCATAGATCAGCGTCGAGAGAACCTGTCTCGTCTGATCGATCGTCAAGATCGTGTATTCGTCGTCCAGGTCGTTGCGCTTTTTTTTGAAGCCTTCTTGCCAGGCTTCTTGTGCTCTCTCGTCGGATTTGTAGAACTCCGGCCGGGCTGTCTTCCAGGACAGCCCGGCCTCAGACATCAATCGTCGGACGTGCCGCTCACAGTATTCAACGTCGAATTCCTCGAGGAGGTAGTGACGAGCTAGTGGAACAGACCACGCGGGCGCATCTAATCCAGCTTCTTCGGGTGAGTCGTGGAGTGCCTCAACGAACTGGTCGTATTCTTCGTCTGAGAGTTCGGACGGTCTCTCTTCACGTGGTTCATCGTAGACGAACGACTCGAACGGCTCGTCGGCGAGCCGTTCGAGTCGGTTGAACCATTTCGAAGCCCAACTGCTAGAAAATCCGTAGAGTGAGGCAGCGTCGGCCTGCGTGAGGTCGTCCATTTGTAGGTGATTGCGGCCATGAGCCGCTTTGTCGCATCGGCATCATCGACCTCCGCCAGGATCTGGCGGAGGTCTTCCACAGAGACGTTCTCCAACGTCGCCATACCGCCACTATTGGCTCAAGCTCCATGAATTTTTAGCCGACAGTATCAGTACCTCACAAAGCGTCAGCAGCAACTCGGCTTGAATCCGGCTGTTTGACCTGACGAGGCGGTGGCGGTGAGTGAGAAGCGGCAAGCGAGAAGGGAGCTGTCGCTGTCGGCGGCAGTTAGCCGCCGACGCGACAGCGTTGCCACTCACGAGAGGGGCATACCCGGTCGGTGCTTACCGGCCGAACCGGTCGTCCGGTGGCCGGTTCGCGGGGACGGCCCTCGCGGTGCGTCGGGCCGTCCACGCTGCTCGGCACACCATCTCGATGAACTCCGCGAATGGCCACTTCCAGAGGCGACGGCCGCCACGGCGGGGCGTCGCCACGTATTCCCAGTGCAGATACCGCCACAGTTCTGTAACAACAGGCTCACCACCACGTACAATAGCCGTCCCACCGTATCTCGCGTCGTCGTCGAGACACACGCCTGTTCACAGAGCCGGTAGATCACCTCGATACCGACCCGTTTCCCGTAGTGGTATCGCGCTTCGCGCGGTGTCTCGATGAACGGCGCGTCCACGGCGAGCCGTGACGCGCCACTCCATGCTCACCGTAGCGACCCCGCTGGTACGTCGCATCGATGTAGAGCGGGAACTCGACGGTCACGGCCTGACCGTTGAGTTCCCCCGAGAGGTCGTGCTGGATGATCCGACTCCATCCGGTGGAGAGTTCCTGCTTGATCGTCTTCCCCCACCGGACGATTGGAATCACGTACGCCAGATTGTGCCGCTTCAGGGGTGTGAGGCAGTTGCTGTCGTAGAATTCTCAGTCGAGGTAGACCGCCTTGACGCCAACGTCAAGGCCGTCGAGGAGAGCGAGGAACGCTGCAAGGACGTCGCTGGCGGTGTCGCCGTCGACGAGACGGCGCACCGCCAGCATAGTACTACTTGTTGCGCACACGCGCGTAGAGCGTCGCATAGGCGTGAAACGCCGTCGTGCCTCGGTTCGATTCTAAGTGGTAGAGGCCGTCTATGTCGCCTTCGTCGCTGTAGTAGGGTCGCAGGTGGAGGTCGGTGATGACCTCCACCTGCTGGGGGAGCATCTCAAGCGTGTCCTGCTGGAGGAGCGTGTTCCCGATGCGTTCGACGGCGTTACCGTCGAACTTTTCGCGGAGGTGGTAGAGGATGCTGTTCGGGTGTGGAGCGTCCGTACTTTTCTCGCAGAGGCTGGAGATCGAGGTTTCGTCGCCGGTCGCGCCGACGAGGACCTCGTAGATGCCTTCAGGCGTCAAATCGGCGTTCTCGCCGAGGCCAAGGGCTACTTCCTCGTCAATCGAGTTGACGAAGAAGTTAAGCATCTGGTCTTCGTGAATCGAACCATCTGATTGTTGGGTATTGGACACACCGTCAACAAGCAGACGACTCAACTAACCGGCTTTGTGAGGTACTGAAGATTCCCCTGACGAGGTGACGATCGGCGTTCTTGAAGAGGGTTCGATTATGAGGAGATCGAGAAGGGTACCGACGATACTGTCCACATGCTCCCCGGCCACCTTGAGGATACCGGTATCACGTCGAGACCGTCTCCGTCCCGATGCATCTCGATGGGACTGCCATCTGGTCTGGGATCGCCACCGAGGCGGTCGCCGCGACTATCGCTGGTGAGAGTGCAGGCTACTTCGGAGACGGGCGCTACGACATACAGTTCATGGACGCGTTCGCCCGGGCTCGACGCGCGCAAGCCGACGACTTCCCGCCGACACTCAAACTCTCGCTCATCCTCGGTGAGTACATGGCTGACAACTACGGGAAGCACTACTACGCAAAGGCACAGAACCTCTCGAACGACCTCGCCGCCGCGTACGACGACATGCTCGCGGACGTCGGCATTCTCGCGCTCCCGACGACGCCGCAGACGGCCTACAAGCGTATCGATAAGGAAATAGCCGCATCGATCTCGTCAACCGAGGCATGAGCATGCTCGCGAACACATGTCCGATCGGCGTCACCGGCCATCCTGCGCTCTCAATGCCGACCGGTCTCACGGATGACCTCCCGGTCGGCCTGATGCTCGTTGGCGGTCAGTTCGAAGATGCGACTGTTCTCCGCGTGGCACACGAGCTGGCGAGTCGATTCGACTGGGAAGAAGACGAGTTCTGAGACTAGCGCCAGTCCGAGAGACAGCGCTCGTCCGATTCAGTCCGTCCGTCCCTGCTCGTAAGCGTATCCGAGATTGAAGAGCGTCGATTCATCGAAGCGATCACCGACGAACATCAACCCGACAGGGGCGTCGTCGGCCGTTCCGCATGGAACCGTCAACGCGGGATGATGCGTGAGGTCGAACATCGCGGTATTCGCGATGACGGCGTCCCGGTCGTTCGACTCAAGTAGTGTGTCGAGCGAGCGAACGTCGCCGTACTCTGGGGGTGTGATGGGGATGGTGGGCATGACGAGTGCATCGACGTCGGCGAGCGCCTCGTCGTACTGCTCGCGGAGTTCGAGCGTGAGGTTCTGGGCCTTTCCGTAGAGCGAGCCATGATAGTTGCGTTTGAGGTACTCCGAGGTCAACACGGAGACGAGAAGAGAGTTCGGGAGGTCGCTGAAGTTCGAGTTGAAGGCGCGCCCGAGGAACTCCATGGCGTTCGTGTCGTACCAGCCCTGAAAACCGACTCCAATACCGTTCTGCTGGAGCACTTGGCCGACGCCGTAGCCGCCGAGCGCCGTATGAATCGAGCGTGAGTGGAGGTGAGTCGGGACTGATATCTCTGTGACATCGGCACCCAGTTCTTCTAGGTCGGCGATAGCTTCGCGGGCGACTTCATTCACTTCGGGGTCACTCTCCTCGTGCTCGAATCCCTCGGTTAGTACGCCGATCGTCACGTCGGAGATGTCCTCACTGAGAGCCTTTGTGTACGCATCTACGGAGAGATCGTGTGGCTGCCGGGGGTCGAATCCGTCACGTCCAGCGAGGACTTCAGTCGCGAGCGCGGCCTCCTCGACGGTCCGCGTGAGCGGCCCCGTATGGTCCTGAGTGGGGTCGGCGCCGAAGATCCCCGTGTACGGGACGAGTCCGTGTGTCGGCTTCATCCCAACGAGACCACCGAAGGACGCGGGGATGCGAACCGACCCCGCCTGGTCGCCACCCATCCCGATATCGACGTCACCGGTGGCGACCGCGGCTGCGGTCCCCGAGGACGAACCACCGATGCTGCGCTCGGAAGCCGCCGGGTTCTTCGCCGGGCCGTAATCTGAGGGGCCAAGCGAGAAGCTCCACATATTGTTCTTCCCAAGGATCGTGGCACCAGCGTCGAGCAACCGCGTGACGACCGTCGCGTCGGCAGCCGGAACGTACCCCTGCATGACGTCGGAGCCGTTGGTCATCTCGATCCCCGCGAGGCTAATGTTGTCCTTGAGACCGATAGTCATGTGAGCGAGCGGACCGTCGCTCGCCCCTTCAATCTCGCATTTCGTGATCCAGGCGTTGTGGGGGTCTTCCTCCTCGTCGGGCTGATAGCCCGGCCCGCGGTCGGTGTACGTGTACTCACGCGGTCCGAGGCGCGGTGTCGGCATCTCCTCGACGTCTTCGAGGAGCGCGATTGACTCCGCGACGAGCTCCGCGACTTTTTCGGATTCGCCCACTCCAAACGTGATGCCGAGGTCTGCGGCGATTTCCGCGACTTCGTCCTCCGTCGGCGCCCTCATCAACGGTCGCCTCTGCGGTATTCCGCATCGATGGCACGCATCTCACTCTCGAAACGTTCACTAGCTATATACGCTAATTTGGTTGTCATCCATCCCCATATACAGAAGATAGGATTATAAACATTCGTGTATGAGCGGGAGAAGAATGTGAATGAGTTGTTTAGGGTTGGTCGATCTGTGGGTTAGCTCTTGACGCCGTCGGCGTCCTCAATATCGGACGCATTCGTGGCTGTTCGCGCGCGCATCCGTCGCTTGAAGCGACTGTAGATAGAGACGAGCCCGCCAGGAAGGGCGATGACCATCACGACGAGCACGAGCGCGAGCACGAGCTGCCACGAAAAGAGCAGCGCCTCGCTCAACTCCTGCTCAAGGAGCTGAATGAGGATCGGGCCAATGAATGCTCCGGTGAGCGTTCCCTTCCCACCAATCAGCACCCAGATGACGACCTGTGTTGACAGGACGAATCCGAGGACAGTCGGGGAGATAAAGCCGACGTGCGTCGCGTACACGCCGCCGGCGAGCCCGGCGAACGCACAGCCGATTCCGAACGCCAGCGACTTGTAGAGCTCAACGTTGTACCCGAGCGCACGCGCCTTCGTCTCGTTCTCGCGGATGCTGACGAGTGCCGTCCCGAACCGCGAGCGCAGCATCCGCCACGCCAAGAGGTAGCCACCCACGGCGAGGAACAGCGCGAAGTAGTAGTACTGCAGCTGGCCGAGTTCAACCCCCATCCCGCCGACCCCGAGGACCAAGTTTGGAATACCGACGATCCCGTTCGACCCGCCCGTAATCCCGGTGAGTGACGTCGCGGCCTGCTCGCCGATGGCGGCGAGTACGAGCGTCAGTACCGCGAAGTTGAGCGGGTCCATGCGCTGATAGAACAGCGCCCCGGCAAGGACGAGTCCGAACAGCCCCGGAACGATCATAGCTAGCAGGATGACGCCGATATCGAAGCCGGGGATCCATCCCTCGGTAAAAGCCTTTCCAGCGATGTAGGCGCCAAGCCCGAAGAACGCCGCCTGTCCGAACGACATGATCCCGCCGTATCCCCAAACGAAGTCGAGCCCAAGGGCGAACACGACGTAGATGAGCGCCGTCGTTAGGAGGTACGTGTACGATCCCATGATGTAGGGAACGACGAGCAACAGCAGCAGCCCGACCAGCTTCAACACCGTCGGGACGGAGACGTCCCATCCGAAGAGAGTGAGCGTGACCGTCCCGTCTCCCTTCTGCTGGACGAAGCTCATACCACCTCCCTCCAGCGGGCGACGGCCCGCTTGACCGGCGGCCGAGCGATGATGATAAGGACGACGAATACGAGCACGAGCGTCTCAGCGAGCACCGGCTGCATCAGGAACGACATGATATTCGAGAGCCCGGCGATGAACGCGCTTCCCGGCAGGACCGACAGCGGCGTCGTGGCACCACCGAGAATAATGGTGAGGAACGCCTGAATGAGGTAGTTCGTCCCGAGGTTGGGGCCGACAGCCACGATCGGCGTGACCGCGGCGCCGGCGAGGCCTGCGAGTGCCGACCCGAAGACGAACGCATTCTGATAGGTACGCCGCTGGCTGACGCCGAGCAGCGAGGCAGCCTCATCGTCCTGAAGTACCGCGCGGAGACGGATCCCGAAGTTCGTTCGCGTAAAGATCCCAAACACCGCGAGTATCACCGCAAGGGTGAAGACGATGAGAAACACCCGGTAGAACGGATACGTCGTCACGCCCAGATCAAGCCGGCCCGCAATCGGGTTCGCCACCGATTTCCCGGAATCCCCTGCGAGCATCTTGATGACTTCGGTAACAGCCAGCGAAATCCCCCACGTCGCGAGCAACGTGTCGATAAGCCGGTCGTAGAGGTGGCGAATGACGAAATATTCAAGCGCGAGCCCGAACAGTCCCGCGGCGAACGGGGCGATGACGAAACCGCTCCAGAACCCGAGGCCGAGTTCCGACTGGAAGTACCAGACCGTGTAGGCGCCGATAGTCATTAGGGAGCCATGCGCGAGGTTGATGACACCCATCATCCCCATGATGATCCCCAAACCGAGGGCGATGATGGCGAGGATGAGGATGGAACTCACCGCGTTCAAGCCGACCGAGACGACTGTCCCTACATCCACCATGTTAGATATCAGAGCACGCGTCGTCCGGCATCGCCGGCTCGAACTTCGTGTCCGTCTCGTATTCAACGTCCGAATTCACGGTGGCGGCGACGCAGCCAATCTTGACCTGCTGGTCGTACGGTACGGTCAGCTCACCGGCAATCGAGTCGTAGGTCATCCCGGAGAAGTCATCCAGCAGCGTCTGGGCCGAGGTATCCTCTCCTTGCGAGTATGACTTCTCCATCATCTTCGCGGTCCAGTAGGTACCGCCGGCGATCCCGTCAACCAGCGCGTCCTCGTTGTCGCCGTAGCGGTTGTTGAATTTCTGCATGAACTGCTGGTTCGCCTCGTTCTGCATGTTGTTGTGGTAGCCCATAATGTTGACCACACCTTCGGCAGTCTCCGGGCTCAGGCCGGCGAGGCTGGCGACGCTGTGACCGAACCCGACTTCCGTGAGGTTCTTGCGCATCCCGTTATTGTACAGCTGCTTCTGGATGGCAGGCACGCTCGTGCCGACGAGCGTCATGAGGAGGACATCGGGGTTCTTGTTCCCGATGTCCGTGAGGACCGAGGAGAAGTCGGTCGTACCGAGCTGGACATACTTCTCGGCAACGACTGTCCCCCCGTTCTCCTTGACGCGGCTACTGATCGCTTTGTTCATCTCCTGTGGCCAGAGGTAATCGGAGCCGAGTAAGTAGAAGCTCGTACCGTAGTTCTCCATCAGGTACGGGACGGATGGTTTGACCTGCTGCGTCGGGACCCAGCTAGTCTTGACAAGGTACGGGTTGCAGTAGTCCGGCGCCGCGGTTCCCTCGTACTGCGTCGGGTAGAGGAGAGGAACGTTGTTGTTTTGACAGACAGGCGAGACGGAGTTCCGGACCGCACTGCTGACGGTGCCGATAATCGCGTCGGCGCCGGATTGGTTGATGAGCTGGTTCACCTTCTGGACGGCGGTCTGTGGACTACTCTGGTCGTCGACCGCCTCGATGGCGACTTGCTGTCCGTGGATACCGCCGTTCTCGTTGATCTCGTCGACGGCAATCTGGAGGGTCCGTTGCATATTCTGCCCGATCAAGCTGTTCCCCCCGCTCAGTGGGGCATCGAGTCCGAGAACGAACTTCCCACTGTCCGATCCACTACCACCACCGCTGGAGGTGCTACAGCCGGCAGTCGCAGCGAGACCGGCCGCGCCGAGTCCTTTAACCCAGTGCCGGCGGGTCGCCTTGATGGCGGTACGCGAAGTCGATTCGTGGGTTGTGTCGCGAGATTCGCTCGCTGGGTCGCAATCCATCATCACCACCTTCCAGACAGTAGGATAAAAATGTGGCGCATAATGCCAATATTTTCTCATCAATCGGGCTCTAATACCGGTGTATAGAATCCATATCTTCTCTATTCTCGCATATCGTTGTGGGTCCACAATATATTTATCCCTGCGGCAGAGAGTCTCACTCGTGTCTGCCGATACAGCCAACCGATCCGACGAGCGCCACTCGCCGATTCTCGAGGTCGAGGGGCTCTCAAAGAGCTTCGGCGAGATCAAAGCGCTATCCGACGTCGACCTGGCGATCGAACAGGGAGAAGTACACACGATCATCGGCCCTAACGGCGCCGGGAAGACGACACTATTCAATCTGATCACGGGTTCACTCAGGCCTACAGCCGGGTCCGTCCAGTTCAAAGACCAAGACGTCACCAAGAAGAGCCTAGACGCACGCACGCGTTTCGGGCTCACGCGCGTCTTCCAGTCAGCGGAGATCTTCCCGGATCTAACCGTAAAAGAGAACCTTCGACTCGCCGCCCAATCGCGAGAACAGTCGCTGAACCCGCTCAGTCGACAGAAGGAGGGACACGAGCGCGACGCCGAGGAAATGCTCAACGCGATAGACCTCGGCGTCAGCGCGACGACGAACTCCGAGGATCTGAGTCACGGCGACAAGAAACGCCTAGAGATCGGGATGTCCTTAGCGACGAAACCGAACTGCCTCCTGCTAGACGAGCCGACGAGCGGTGTGAGCGAAAAGGATTCCCAGCGGATCATCGACCAACTTATCGAGATGACCGCGGATATCACCGTCATTCTGATCGAACATGACATCGACATCGTGATGGGCGTTTCCGATCGGATTACTGCGCTCGAGAGCGGACAGCGAATCGCACAGGGTAGCCCAGAAGAGATCGAGGACAACGAGGAGGTACAGCGCGCGTACCTCGGAGGGTACGTATGAGCGAGATCCTCACCGCCGACGGAATCACCGCTGGATACGGCGAGGGGGCAGTGCTCCACGACGTGTCTCTCTCCGTCGAGCAAGACTCCATTACCTCGATCATCGGCCGGAACGGGGTTGGCAAGACCACGACACTTCGGACGATTATGGGGCTCATCGATCCGATCTCGGGCTCGGTGACCTTCGACGGCGAGGACATCACCGACCTGTCCACCACCGAACGGTATCAACAGCGGATCGGGATGGTGCTCGAGGGACGCGGGATCTTCCCCGAGTTGACGGTCCGGGAGAACCTACAGGTTCCCCGCCTGCACAGCGAATCGAACTCCTGGCAGATGGAACGTATCTTCGAATACTTCCCGAACCTCGCGGAGCTACAGGATTCGAAGGCTAAGAATCTCAGTGGCGGCGAGCAGCAGATGCTCGCCCTCGGCCGGGCAATACGGCCGAATCCACGTGTGCTACTGCTCGACGAGCCGACAGAGGGGCTCGCCCCGCAAATCGTCGAAAATGTCCGTGACGTCATCGAGGAAATGGCCGACCTCGGAACGACGATCCTCCTCGTCGAGCAGAACGTCGAGTTGACTCTCGAGGTGTCCTCGTACAATTATGTGATGGAGAACGGGAAGATAGTCTCAGAGGGGACGAGTCAGGAGATCCGCGAGAGTGGTGTCATCAAGCGTCATCTTGGTATCAGTGCAGCGATGAACTGACCGAGACTACGACGCCAAGTATCCTACTGATGCGTCGGTAGAATACACTCACCGACCGTTGCTCTTCGTCCTCTACGATGGCGGGGTAGCTATCGGTTGCGAGGTGAGCGGCGATATATTGTGGGACTAAAACCCACTCATATTTTCTGTATCTTAGAATAGGATGACCCAATAGCCCATATTTATAGTGGTGTTTCAGTAAATTAATGGCCTACCGACCATCGTCGTGGGCAGTCGGAAGTATCGACCGTCAGCGAATACAGTGCGGAGCCGGGCGGGACAGCCCTATGCGCCAGTAACGGCGTACCCCGCGTTCAGTACCGTCTCGTCGTCGAAATGCGCGCCGGTGAGGAGGAGACCGACCGGAAGGCCATCGGCGGGCTCGACTGGAACTGAGAGTGAGGGGTGTCCGGTGACATCGAAGACGAACGTGTTCGCGAGGTTCGACCACGAGTCAGCGAACCATTCGTAGATATCCGCGTCTGGCTTGTATTCGTGCGCACGCATTGGCGTCGTCGGCATCGCGACCAAGTCGTAGTCCCCGAGGAGTTCGTCGTACGTCTCGGTGAGTTCCGCACGGAGGTTCATCGCCTTCGCGTAGTACTTCGAGTGGTAACGCTCGCTAGTATACGCCCCCATGAGGAGCTGGTACTTCACGCTCGGCGGGAAGTCACCACCCTGCGCGCGGCGGGCTTTCCCGAACTCGTCGACCCACTGGAGATCGTAGCGGCCCTTCCAGTTGTGCCCCATTCCTTCCCCGCGAACTGTCTGGAGGAACGCTTCAGCCACCGTCACGGTGGTGATGTCCTGGGAGTCGGCGTGTATCGGAACCGACACGGTCTCGACCGTCGCGCCGTCGTTCTCAAGCGCGGCAAGCGCATCCTGGACGTGATCGTTGACGACGGTCTCGTGCTCAGGCTGTTCGAACCCTTCCTCAACGACGGCGATAGAGAGATCGGAGACATCACCGGTGAGCGCCGCGGCGTAATCCGCAGTCGGGACGTGTGCCGGTTGGCGCGGATCCTCAGGGTCGCGCCCCGCCATAACCGTGAGTGCCCGGGTTGCGGTCACGACATCCTGCGTCATTGGACCGCAGTGATCAACGGTGTTCTCGATGCCGATAGCGCCCGTGTACGGAGCGAGTCCGTGTGTCGGCTTATGACCGACGATACCACACCACGATGCGGGGGCGCGGATGGACCCACCCTGATCACCGCCCAGTGCTAGGTCAACCTCCCCCTCCGCGACGGCGCTCGCCGACCCACCTGACGACCCACCGGTGAGCCGGTTGGGGTCATGGGGATTGAGTGTCGGCCCGAACGCACTTGAGTGTCCGTTCCCGGTGAATGCGAAGTCGTCCATATTAGTCTTCCCGACGATAGTGGCCCCGGCGTCGAGCAATCGCGAGACGACCGTCGCGTCTCGTTTCGGAACGAACCCCTCCATGACTTGCGACCCACACGTCATCTCCACGCCACCGACGGCGATGTTGTCCTTGACGCCGACGTCCCAGTCGGCCAGAGGCCCATCGGCGTCCCCGCTTACTTCGCACTTCGTGATCCAGGTGTTCAGGGGGTCGTCTGATTGAACACGATGGCCGGGGTCACGCATTCGGGGCGTGACGTCGGGTTCGGAGTACTCGTAGTCGCGGACCGTCTGGTAGGCGTCAAGCCCGTCAGCCAGGAGGTCCTGAAAGTAGTCAATCTCCTCGTCTGTGAGATTGAGGTGGAGATCCTCGCCGATCCGTTCGATTTCAGTGGTGGTAGGTGGTCGTAAATCCACGGACGAGAGAACAGTACATCACCTATTGACTCTACCGGATGCGGAAATATTTATTTAGTCGCCTTTCATCAGATACCGAGGTTAATACAGAAGCAAGAAGATGTATTTTTCCAGATTTAGGCGTATGAATTGGAACGATACACGAAATGTCGATGAATGTGTCCCCAAGTCCTCTCGATTCGGGACAGACAAATGTCGCGTCCTGACAAGACCCTCAGTACAGCGCGTGACTTACCACGGATAGATCAGACACCTCAATTTACGCCCCTATTGATGTAATCCCACGGGGCCTATTTATATTCGGTATACTCTCGTGATATTCGAAGTAGAGAATGGCCCAATAAAACAACACTCATATACTTTACTCAGACTGTGTTGTTTGTTCATCCAGTATTATGGTGGAATAGGAGCAGGTCATTCAAAAACGCCCCCACAGAGAGCGTGTCATAGAATCCATCTCATAGCTTCTCACAGCCCAATTCGTTTCCTCGCCTAGTTAGTCATTGCAACGACGAGACGGAGGCAGAGCGCAATGTACACTTCTGTTCGTGCGTGGACGCGGCCTCGGGTGCGGACATGCCCAAGGTCGAGTCCTTAACCGCATCGTTGGTTCGTTCAACTCCTGTCTGGTGGTTGTACGTCTGGTCTAGCGTCGATTGCTTCAGCTGGGCATCCTCGCCGTGTTCGGTGATGCGGTCTTCGACCCTGTACGCGAGGTCTTTCGGGCCGTCAGTATTTCGCGGATTGTACGGAGCGACTGGCACGACCCCTGCGGCCAGCAGGTAGTTGTGTCAGCATCCGTGTTCGGTTAGGCACGTCGAGGCGAAGTAGCCGAATCTGAGGTCAGCACGATTCCTACGAGAACATGTAAGAGAGGCTGTATAGCAGTTGGAGAAATATTACTGAGGGTGTTAACCGAACACAGATGGTCGTGCCAGTTGAGAATGCGGTACGCACTGTCTCCGAGCATCTAGATCGGTGTATCGACAGCGAACGCGTCACGGGTGACGCGCATCGCTGTCTCCTGATCCGCTTGTTTGGCTTGTGTGAACTCCGCTGCTATCGGGATGGTCGTAGATCGACTGGTAGAGGTAGACTCGTGCCATCTGCTCGGTCCCGAACGTGACCTTGTGCTGTTGGCGAGAGTCAGTCAGTCCCTCTGTGGAATGGAGACGTTTCCAAGGACCCGCCAGAGGTGCTCGGCGGTTTCACAGATGCTCTCGGCGTGGAGGACGATCGTCCCCGCCAGGGCGGGGCGTCATCGGCAACAGCGGGTGTGATGTTAGATGCCATTTGAGTGGCTCCAGTGTGTGGTGGACATGACGAAGAGCCCGGCACTGTCTATAGTAGTCAGTAGAACTTTCCGCGTAGAGCGTGTTGTAGTATGTAATAGACCATCTCAACGAGATATCTGTCGAAGAGCTCCAAGAGGCTCTCGACAACGTGGAGGGGAAGAAGCCGACAGAGCGGCTGTTAGCGGCGATTGCGTACAAAAACGGTGTCACACAGACCGAGCTAGCCGGATGGTACGATACCGGTCGTCGAACGATCTACAGTTGGCTCAAGCGGCTCGACACCGACGAGCCGCTTGAGCAGGCTGTGACTGATGCTAAGCGAACTGAGAGAAACAGCAAGCTATCAGAATTACAGTAACAGGAATTCGAGGACGCTGTTCACGACCCACCTGAGGAAGTTAGAATCGGTGCGCCGGCGTGGACGCCGGCGCTCGCCCAAGAATTTCTCGCTGACGCCTTCGACGTTGAGTACTCAATCCCGAGCTGTCGGCGGCTGTTGAAAGAAGCGGGATTGAGCTATCAAAAACCACGCCGGTCAGCCGCTGAATCCGAGGAGGACGAGCAAGAGGAATTCCGCGACGAGCTCAAAAAAAAGCGGCGGGAGATGGACGCCACCGTAGTCTGTATCGACCAGACCAAGAAATCCGTGCAAGTTGAGCCGCGTGGTTTCCGCGCGGCACGCGGCCTTCGGTCGAGCTCTCTGGACAGCGCGAGTGGACGTGCTTGCTGGGCGCGATTACCGACGACGGTGATCGTTTCTTCTCCCGGTTTGAAGAGGACGTTACCGCCGAGCACGCGAAACATTTCATTTCAGCATTATGCGAAGAGTTCGAAGATTACTTGCTCGTCGTCCTCGACGGAGCGTCGTATTTCCAGTCGGCCGTCACGGACCTTGCGGACCGTGACGGCCTTGATTTCGTGACGTTGCCATCGTATTCACCGGAGTTAAACCCTGTCGGGGAATGTTGGAGACAGCTCCAAGCAGCTCTCAGCAATCGCTTCTTTGACTCACTCAACGAGCTTACAACCGCAATCGATACCGCTCTCGACCAACTATCTATTCCAAAAGTGAGCAATTACTTCTAATCGATACTATAGGGATCGAGTACAGAGTTGAAGACCGCATCGAGGAACACAGCGAGGATGTTCAACTGAAATACCGTGTTGAACGCAAGACTGCGGAAATATTTAATTTTTGATATCCGATTTTCTACCGGTAGCGGCGCTTTAGCTGTAGATTCTGAGATCGGACGGTTCGATTCTAGCGGCTGTGTTGAATCACTAGACGGCATCGGGGTAGGTCGCTAAATCAAAGGAGTTGAAGCGGGTGACTTGAGTTGTCCATGACGCAAATCTCCCGCTTCACCGAACGTTGCGTCTCGATCGCACAAAGTGTTACGGGTGAGAGAGGCGAATCCGCCGCCCCGGAGGGTGGCGGCGGATTCGCCGATTACGCCTCCGTTTCGCTCCACTGTCTCCGAATTTACCTCGATACGTCCTACCGCATGACTATCGACCTACTGAAGGAGATGCCGCAAATAACAGGGGAGATCGGCCTTGAGTCGGTCGATCTCCCCGCCCCATCCACGCTGTGTAAGGCGTTCGACCGAATCGAGATGAGCCTCTGTCGAGTGCTGCTGCGCCAGTCGGCGCAGCTGCACGACCCCTCCGAACACGGTGCGATTGACGCCACGTTCTACGAGCGATCTGCTGCGAGCCGCCATTACTGCCATCGAACGAGTTACCGCGTGCAGAAGCTAAAAGTCACGAAACTCGCCGATACAGACTCCCAAGCCGTCCTTGACGTTCACTGCTCAACGACTCGAGAAGGGAGTGTCGCTGATCTCTGTGAGCAGATCGCCCGCCGGAACGCGGGCGATCTGCGGAGCCTCGCCGCTGACAAGGGCTACGACAAGCAAGCGTTGCGCGAATCCCTTCGCGTCCTCGGGATTCGCCCGCTCATCAAACACCGCATCTTCGCACCGTACGACCATGCGCACAACGCGCGACTCGACCAAGAACGGTACAATCAGCGCTCAATGACAGAGATCGTGAACTCGCCCTGATGTGTAACGTCTACAACATCAAGCGAGCCGTGAAACGGTGAAATCGTACGCCGTATGGCGATTCAACACATCTATCCACACTCTCAAAAAGCCATACGCCGATCGTACGCCAGTAGAGTGCTCGCCGCCGGTCGTTAGGGGGCTCACGGAGTCACGACATCTAGTATTGTCGTCACGTCATCAAGGTCATTGAGGGTTGTGAGGAGATTGACCGACTTCTCGACACACTCGTTATTGATCGCACGCGACGCACACCGACGGTACTTCTGTACAAGCGCGGTGTCTGACATCGGGTTGTCCGCCGTTCCCGTCGGGGAGGGAACGCGTGCAGACACCGTTGTTCCGTCGACCAACGTAACGCGAACGGCGGCTCCCCACTCGTCACCTGCGAAGTCGTCCGGCCGTTCGTGTACCGTAACGTGCTTGAGGGCCTCTTGTCGGTTCATCGCCGTGACCGTCTTCGGATCGAACTGGTCAAACCAGAGATCTCCGTCAACCAGCGCGGCCAGTACGCAGTACTGGGCGCTAAACTTGGCGTCGAGTCGGGTCTGCGGGACTGGACGGTTCGTATGTCCGAGCCGACGAGAGTGTGCCGATATCTCAACCGCGGCGACGTCATCCGGAACGACGTCGCCACCCAGTTTCTCTCGGGCGGCCATCGCGGCATCGATCGCACCATGCGTGCTACCACAGCACGGATACGGCTTAAACCCGACCCGCGGCGTGGTGACTTTCCACGGGTCCCCGAGCGCGTCGAGGTGGCCGTCGAAGTCGTGTTCCGGGGTTCCCTCGAAGAGGTCGCAGAACCCACCAAACTCCTCTTCGAGCACGTCCGGATTGGCGGTGAAACCCGCGTCCGCGAGTCGCGCTGCTTCGATCCCTGATGCGGCGGCCCGACCGACATGGTACGATTTCGTCATCGTCCCGAAGTTTGCCTTGATGCCGCTGGCCTGTGAAGCTGCGATTCCGACTGTTCGACGAAGCGTCTCGCTCCCCTGCTCCAACAGGACGCCAACCGCGACGGCCGCACCGAGGGTTCCGAGTATTGCTGTCGGGTGCCAGCCGCGTTCATAGTGGCCCGGGTTGAGCACGTTCGCCAGTGTGATCTCGACTTCCGTCCCGACGATGAACGCGTGGAGCAGCTCCTCTCCGGACGCGCTACGCCGTTCGGCGACCGGGAGGAGCGCACTCAGAATCGGTGACGACGGGTGGCCACCCATGTCGGGGTGGACGTCGTCGAAGTCAAGTGCATGAGCGAGCATTCCGTTGAGGAGTGCGGCGTCACCGAGTACGCCGGCAAGTGGTGTCCCAAGAACGCGAGCGTGTGGTTCGCTGCCCTCGATTTCGGCTCGTTTCGCCGCGTAAACGTGCTCGAATGGATCGCTCACTGTCGCCGCGAGCGAGACGCCGAATGTGTCCCGAATCATCAGGGTTGCGTGGTCGATGACATCTTCAGGGATGTCGTCGTACGATACCGCCGCGACAAACTCACAGAGACGCTTCGTCGCCCCCGTGGACGCCGTAGCCGATTCGCTCATACGGCGAATGACGGCGCCAACCCCCATAAATACTGCTCTATTGAAAACAGCAGACTTCACCGTGATTGTTCCGTTAGAGTTTGAGAGAATGAGGTCGCGAAGTCGATTATGGCTGTCGCGCTCCTCAACCTCGTTGAGAAAGCACTACGTGTAGCCAAACAAGCGTTGGGGAATCATATCGTCGCCCACTGTATTCGCAAGGAAGAAGGCCACACCTTCACGGAACTCATTGATCGGTTCGGGCTGATGCCGGAGGTGTGTGACCGCCTCGGCATCCACACTGAGGCGTTGCCTGATCCAACCACGTTCTACACTCGTTAGACCGATACGCGATGTACGTGTGGCGGGCGTTGCTGCGCGTTTCAGCGCAGCAACTCCGCCAGTCTGGACACGTTGCCTTGGACAGCACGTTCTTCGAACGTGACCAAGCCTCGCAGTACTATCTCCAGCGTCAGAATCGAACAGTTACAACGGTCAAAGCGACGACACTAACCGATACAGAGTCGTTGGCGGTGCTGGACGTTCACTGCTGTATCGAGCGCGAACACGATACGAAGGCTGGCCCGCGGGTCGTCCGCCGGAACGCGGACGAC
>NZ_BATA01000010.1 GCF_000474235.1 Halarchaeum acidiphilum MH1-52-1 | reverse complement strand
AAGCGAGGGGCGACGGAGAAGTGAGCGCGAGCGATCAGAGTGAGCGAGACGTGAGCAGCGTCGCGCCGAGCGCGACGCCGTCGCCGGCCGCGAACGACACGGAGGTGCACGCCGATGTCTGAACCCGATACCGACACGACGGTCGAGGCGCTGAACGCCGAGGAGACGACCCGTGGCGCGGGCAAGGAGGGGTTCCCGCACGGAAGCCCCGCGCCGTTCGTTCTCGGCGCCGGCATCTTCGGGATCTGCTTCGGGTTCATCTACCCGATCGAGTGGATCGTCGGCGTCCCGGTCTTCGTCGCCGGTCTCTACCTCTGGCTCCGCGAGTACAGCGTCGGGGAGTACGAGGGGGGCGTGATCCCCGAGCAGAAACGCCAGCTCCTCGGCGTCCCGAGCAGCTACCTCGCCGGCCTGCTCGCCATCGTCTCCGAGGCGCTCCTCTTCGGCGGGGCGTTCATCGCGTGGTTCTTCCTCGCGGCGCAGCGCGGGCCGTTCCCGACCGCCGGCAGTCCCGCGCTCCACCCGCTGTTCGGCGGGCTGGAGGCGCTCGCGCTCGTCGTCGGGAGCGCCGTCCTCTACTGGACGCGTACGGGCGTCGGGGCGGGCGACCGCGGGCGGCTCTCGACCGGTCTCCCGGTCGCGTTCCTCGCGGGGATCGCGTACCTCGCCCTGACGGCCGTCGACTGGTCGTCCCTGCTCGCGGCGGGACTGACGCCGACCGCGGGCGCGTACGGCGCCGGCTACTACTTCGTCGCCGGCCTGCACGCCGTCCACGTCCTCGTCGGTCTCACGCTCGTCTCCCTCGTCGCCTATCGCTACCGGGCGCGCGGGCACTTCGACCGGCATCGCTTCACGATGGTGCGCGTCGCGGAGGCCTACTGGCACTTCCTCGCGGGCATCTCCGTCGTGATACTGCTGCTGATCTACGTTCCGACGTCATGAGCGAACGAAACGGGGTGGCGACGACGCTCGCGGCGGCGACGCTCGTCGGACTGTACGGCGTCGTCGTCGCCGGGACCGCCGACGCGGTCGCGAACGCCGAGGCGACGTGCACGACGTGGCCGACCTGCACGGGTCGCCTCCTGCCGTCCCTCCATCGGGGGTGGCGGTCGCTCCTCGCGTGGAGCCACCGCGCGGCCGTCCTCCTCGTCGCCGTCCTCCTCGTCGCGACGACCGTCGCCGCGCTCCGCGAACGCCGGTCGTTCCGTGCGGTCGCCGCGCTCGCCGTCGCCGCCGTCCTCTACCCCGGCGAGGTGGTCGTCGGGCGCGTCGTCTTCCGGACCGGGAGCGACGCGACGCTCCACTTCGCCCTCGCGGCCGTCATCGTCTTCGACGTGCTCGCCGCGCTCGTCTGGCTCCTCGACGCCGAACGGGCGGCCGAGACGCCGAGTCCCGCGAGCGCGCTCGGGGGCGCACCCGCGGTCGGTGGGACGCAACCGGATGCCACATCGACGCCGACGGATGCCACACCGACGCCGACGGACGCCACACCGACGCCGACGGACGTCACACCGGCGCCGTCGTCGTTCCCGCGGCTCCGCGCGTACGGCTCGCTGATGAAGCTGAAGCTCTCGTGGCTGCTCTGCCTCGTCGCCCTCGCCGCGATGGTGCTCGCGAGGGGCGCGAGCCTCGATCCCGTGACGGCCGCCGGAACGCTCCTCGGCGGCGTGCTCGCGGTCGGCGCGAGCGGGACGTTCAATCACGTCCTCGAACGCGGCCGGGACGCCGAGATGGCGCGCACCGCGGACCGCCCGCTCGCCACGCGGTCCGTCCCGGTTCGGAACGCCGTCGCGTTCGGCGTCGCGCTGCTCGTCCTCTCGGTCGCGACGTTCGTCGCGTTCGGGAACGCGCTCGCCGCCGCGCTCGGCGTCGGCGCGATCGCGTTCTACACCGTCGGCTACACGGTCGTGCTGAAGCCGAACACGACGTGGAACACGTTCGTCGGCGGCGCCGTCGGCGCCTTCCCCGCGCTCATCGGCTGGGCGGCCGTCACCGGCGACGTGGGGACGCCGGCGCTCGCGCTCGGCGCGGTCGTCCTCTGCTGGACGCCCGCGCACTTCCACAACCTCGCGCTCGCCTACCGCGAGGACTACGCGAACGCCGGGTATCCGATGCTCTCCGTCGTCCGCGGGCCCGCCGTGACGCGCCGGCGCGTCGTCTGGTTCCTCGGGCTGACGCTCCTCGCGACCGTCGCGTTCGCGGCGCTCACCCACCCCGGGGTCGGGTTCGCGCTCGCGACCACCGCCGCGACGGGCGTCTTCGCCGTCACCGTCCTCCGCCTGCACCGCGAGCGGACGGACGCCGCCGCGATGCGGTCGTTCCACGCCTCGAACGTCTTCCTCGCGACCGTGCTCTGCGCGGTCGTCCTCGGCGGGGTGGTCTGACGTGGCGACGTCCACCCCGCGCCGCCCGATGCCGGACGCGCTCGATTCGCGCGCCGCCCGCGTGCTCGGCCTGCTCGTGCTCTACGAGCTCGTCGGGAGCTACCTCTACTTCCGATATACGCCCGCGCAACCGACGCGGCTGCGCTACCTCGTCTATCCGTTCGTCTGGGTCAACGTCGGGCTGCTCGCCGCGCTCACCGTCCGGACGACGGCGGGGTCGCGGCGCCATCGGGCGCTCGCGCTCGCCGTCGCCGTCCCCTACACGCTCGCGGTGCTCTACGTCCCCGGCGTCCTGCAAGTGACGCTCCCGGGGATTCGGACGCTCCCCCCGAGCGCGCCGCACTGGGACCTCGTCTGGGCGGCGCCCGGCTGGGGTCCGCTGCTCACGTACGAGTCGTCGCTCGTCGTCGCCAACCTCGTCCCGTACAAGGTCGTCGGCTATCTCGCGCTCGGCTCCCTCGTCTACGCGAACGTCCTCCGCGTCTCGCGGGCGTCGCTCGGCGGCCTGCTCGGCCTCGTGACGTGCGTGAGCTGCGCGGCACCGCTGTTCGCGTCCGGCGTCGCGCTCCTCGGCGGTGGCGCGGGACTCGTCGCCGTCGCGACGCGCTACTCCGTCGATCTCGGGACGCTCGCGTTCCTCGTGAGCGTCGTCTTCCTCTACCGCGGCGCGAACGGCGCGTGGCCGCTCGCGGGAGGTGCGGAATGACCGTCATCGAGCGACGCCTCGAACCCATGTCGGAGCCTCGACGGCTCGTCTACGGCGCGCTCGTGCTCGTCGCGAGCATCGTCGTCAACCGCGCGGTCGGTCTCCACCTCGTGCTCTCGACGCTGCGCTTCGGCTCGGCGACGAGCGACGTGCTCGTCCTCGTCTTCGGACTGAGCTTCGTCACCGCCGTCGGCGGGCCGATGTGGTTCTGGATCGTCAGGCCGCTGTACAGCGCCTCGAACGTCGTCGTGAAACGGGAGAGCGGAGGATCGGGATGAGAGGGCGCGCGCTCACCGACGAGACGGGGCACGGCGCGCTCGTCGTGGTCGCGCTCGTCGCGCTCGGCGTCGTCGTCGCGGTCACGGGCGCGCTGGCCGAGGAGTCGCTACGCATCGTCGCGCTCTCGGCGTGCTACGTCGGCGGCGTCGGCGCCTTCTGGATCGGCTACTGGGCGCTTCGGCGGCGGGCGGCCGGCCGTCGCGAACGACTGCTCGAACGGGGCGACGGCCGAAGCGAGCGACCCGATCAGTAGAGGCGCTCGGTCGCGATCTCGGCGCCCTCGGCGAGGGCTTCGAGCTTCGCCCACGCGATCTCGGGGGAGACCATTCCGAGACCGGCCTGCGTGCCGAAGCCGCAGTCGGGCGCGGCGACGAGCGGCGTGTCGTCGTCGACGGCGTTCGCGACGCGCTCCAGTCGGTCCGCGATCGTCTTCGGGTGGTCGATGATGTTCGTCTTCACGTCGACGACGCCGGGGATGAGCGTCCAACCGTCCGGGACCGGCTCCTCGGCGAACGCGCGGTACTCGTGCTGGTGGCGCGGGTTCGCCTGCTCGACGCTGAGACCGGTGATGTCGGCCTCGTAGATGACGGGGAGCATGTCGACGAGATCGATGTCGAGGTGGCCGGGACCCTCGTAGCTCCCCCAGCAGGTGTGGAGGCGGACCTGCTCTTCGGGGACGTTCTCGAGGGCGCCGTTGAGCGCCTCGACGTGGCGCCGCGTCGCCTGCTTGATGTCGGAGAGCGGCGCGTCCTCGAACGCCTCCGTCTGGCCGGCGGTGAGGAGTTCGGGCGCGTCGATCTGGAGGGTGAAACCGGCGTCGGCGATGAGTTCGTACTCCTCCTGCATCGCGTCGGCGGCGTCAGCGAGGTAGTCGTCGTACTCGTCGTAGTAGTCGTTGACGTGCGTGGACGTGACGATGCTCGGCGACGCGGAGGTCATGAACGTGTCCTCGAAGGCGACGTCGAGGTCGTCGATCGCGGACTGGAACTCACCGATCTCCGCCTCGGCCTCCTCGTGGCCGGTGTACTCGAGCGGGCCGGTGACGACCGGGTGTTCGGTGAGGTCGATGACGTCCGTCCGGAACGTCTCGTCGGCGTACTCCGGGTAGTCCTGCAGGTCGGACCAGAGTTCCGTCTCACGCGTCCCGTCGATACCGCTGAGACGGTTCTTGACGTACCAGTTGAACGAGACGCGGGACTGTTCGCCGTTGTTGGCGACGTCGATCCCGACGTCCGCCTGCCGTTCGACGACGGTCCGCGTCGCCTCGCTCGTCGCGCGCTCCCACTCCTCCTGATCGACGTCCTCGCCCTCTTGCTTCTGCGTCAGGAGATCGAGGAGTTCGGGCGGTCGCGGGAGGCTGCCGATGTGCGTCGTGCCGATCTCGTCGTCCGTCATGATGTACACGGAGAATAATACCCAGACATAATATAACCAGCGGTATTCAGACGGGGGAGAGAAGATCGATAGCCGACAGGTTCTCAAGGGACACGAACGCTGTGATCAGTAGTGAGCGATGAGGGGGCACTCTCGGTCGTCCACGTGACGGCCGACACGGACGATCAGTCCGGTCTCACGTTGGGGGACGTGGACGGACTCGACGTGACGCGGACGCCGATCGACGAGATCGACGGCGCGCTCGACGGCGTCGACGCCGTGTTCGCCGACGCGGCCGTCGCCCGGAGCGAAGCGCTCGCCGCGCTGGTCCGGGAGACGGGGACCGCCTGCGTGGTCGCCGACGACGAGACCGACCGCGACGCCGCGGTGGAGACGCTCCGGACCGCCGTCGAGTCCGAGTGGGTCGGCTATCCCGTACCCGCGAACGAGCCCGCGCGCCTCGACGCGCTCGCGGCGCACGACTTCGGCGATTCGACGCTCCGCGCGCACCTCGAAGGGATGACGGCGACGGCCCGCGAGTGCGTCGACGCCGAGGTGGGATTCATCGGACTCATCGGGGAGCGAACCGAGACCGTCGTCACCGCGCAGGGAGTCGAGATGGACGAGCGCGCGCGCGATCGCACCGTCTGTGCGCACGGGATCACCGGAACCGGAACGCTGGTCGTCGCCGACCTCGCGGCGGACGCGCGCGGCGCGAGCGTCGGGCCGGGAATCGAGTTCTACGCCGGCGCGCCGGTGACCGCGGCGAACGGCGAACGCATCGGGATGCTCTGCGTCGCCGACGGGGACGGCGGGGGCTTCGACGCCGCCGACGAGCGCGCGCTCGAACGGCTGGCCGAACACACCTCGGACTACATCGATCGCTACGGACGAACGGAGTGAGCGGCCGTCCCCCGTCTCGCATCGACGCGCGAGACCGATCGCGTCCTGCGACTCGCGGCCGACGGTCGTTTCGAACCGCTTCGCGCGCGTTTCGAACAGCCGCGCACACCCGTCCTCGTGAGGCCGCGATCGACGACCCCGGAGACGTTCACCGCGACTGCGCGGCCGATTGCACGGGTATCGAGCGGTGAGAACCGTTCTCCGTGGCAGGGCCACCCTATCTGAACACCAATTCATACCGGAACCACTATCTGATACGCAGTTCAAGTAGTGTCGATGGCAACGACGACCGACCGAATCCGCCGGCTCCTCGCGGACCGGCTGGAGGACTGCTGCGACGCCGACGTCGAGCGGCGACTCGGCGAACTCGGCACCCTCGCCGACGACGCCTTCGGTGACGACGACGCGCGACCGATCTTCGCCGTCCTCGGCAACGAGACGCGCTATCGGCTCGCGCGTGCGCTCACCGTCAGCGGCGACGAACTCTGCGTCTGCGAGCTCGAATCGTTCGTCGACGTCAGCGAGAGCGCGGTCAGCCACGCGCTCGCCGACCTCGTCGACGCCGGTCTCGCCGCCCGTCGCAAGGACGGGAACTGGCGCTACTACACCGCGACGCCGCTCGCGAACGACCTCCTCTCGACGGCAGACGAGGGGGTGGGCGCGGAGTGAATCGCGCCAGAGTCACTCCGGCTGACTCACACTCGACCGGGTGGTCTCGCGTGAATCGCGCCAGAGTCACTCCGGCTAACTCACACTCGACCGGGTGGTCTCGCGTGAATCGCGCCAGATCCGCCCGCTGGCTGACTCACACTCGCCACCGGAGGTGGCTCGCGTGAGCGACGACCTCGGCGTCCTCGATCGCTACCTCACCGTCTGGATCGGGCTGGCGATGGTGCTCGGCGTCGCGCTCGGGCAGTTCGTCCCCGGCGTCGCGGACGCCCTCAACGCCGTCACGTGGCACGGCACCAGCCTCCCCATCGCTATCGGCCTGTTCGTGATGATCTTCCCGATCATGGCCGAGATCGACTACGGGCGCATCCCGCGCGTCACCCGCACCGCCCGAAAGGAGATCGGGCTGACGCTCGCGTTCAACTGGCTCGTCGCCCCCTTCCTCATGTACGGACTCGCCACGTTCTTCCTCGGCGGCTCCCCCGACCTCGTCACCGGCCTCATCATCGTCGGCATCGCACCCTGCATCGCGATGGTGCTCGTCTGGAACGAACTCGCGGCCGGCAATCAGGAGATGTGCGCCGTCTGCGTCGGCGTCAACTCCCTGTTACAGATCGTCCTCTTCGTCCCCTACGCCTTCCTCTTCCTCACCGTCCTCCGCGGGACGAGCGTGGACGTCTCGATGGGGCTGATCGCCCAGATGGTGCTCGTCTTCCTCGGTCTCCCCCTCGCGCTCGGCTATCTCACCCAACGGGTCGCCTTCCGCACCGTCGGCCGCGAGACCTACTACGGCCGAGTCATCCCGCGAATCGGACCGCTCGGCCTCCTCGGCCTGCTCTTCACCGTCGTCGTGATGTTCGCGCTGAAGGGCGACTACATCGTCTCCAACCCCGAACAGATCGTCCGCATCGCGATCCCGCTCCTCGTCTTCTTCGTCGCGCTCTGGGGGATCGCCTACGGCGTCAGCGCCCTGATCGGCTTCGACTACACCGAGAGCGTCAGCCTCGCGTTCACCGCCGCCTCCAACAACTTCGAACTCGCCATCGCCGTCGCCGTCGCCGTCTTCGGCATCGGCAGCAACGTCGCGCTCGCGACCGTCGTCGGTCCCCTCATCGAAGTGCCGGTGATGCTCGCGCTCGTCCGCGTCGCCCTCGCGACGAAGGGCCGACTCTTCGACACCGACGGCGATCGAACCGCCTTCACACCGACCGACGACTGACAGCCGTGACGAATGTGACAGAGACTGAGACACTCACCGCGGAATCGACCGAGACCACCCTCGCGCTCGTCTGCGTGCAGAACTGGGCGTCCCGGTCGCCTCGTACCGCTCGACGCTGCGGGCCGCTGGCTCTGCACGCACGCTCGGGGGTCGTCCGATGACGACCACCCTCGCGCTCGTCTGCGTGCAGAACAGCGTGAGACCGGCGGCCTCACTGGCTCTGCACGCGCGCTCGGGGGTCGTCCGATGACGACCACCCTCGCGCTCGTCTGCGTGCAGAACGCGGGCCGCTCCCAAATCGCGTACGCCTTCGCCGAACGCGAGCGGGCCGCGCGCGGCCTCGCGGACGAAATCGAACTCGTCACGGGCGGCACCGACCCGGCCGATCACGTCCACGAGGAGGTCGTCGCGGCGATGCGGGAGGTCGGCATCGACATCGCCGACCGCACGCCCCGCGAGGTGACGTTCGCGGAGATCCGGAGCGCGGACTACGTCATCACGATGGGGTGCTCCGCCGAGGACGTCTGTCCCGCCGGCTGGGCGGGCGAGAATCGCGACTGGGACTTGGAGGACCCCGACGGACAGACCCCCGAGGCCGTCGCGCGCATCCGCGACGAAATCGAGGCGCGCGTCGCGGACCTCTTCGACGAACTGGAAGCCCCCCGGTGACGGGACGAGACCCGTTTCGTCTCCCCTGCCGGTCGCTCGTCTCGTGCGTCGCCCGTCTCGTTCGTCACCCGTCTCGCGGGGCTTTTATCGCGTGCGACCCAACGTTCCCGTAGATGGTACGGAACGTCGCCGAGGACGTCGCGGCCCTCGAACAGGAGGACTTCAACCTCCTCTCGGGGGTCGAACACGGGATGCGCTTCTCGGAGTGGGTGGCGCGCGAGAAGCTCCCGGATTTCGCCCGACTCACCGCGGAGGAGGTGGACTACCGCCTCGATCGGGTGGAAGACCGGGGACTGGTCGAGCGTCAGACCATCCAGTACGAGGGATTCCGGCTCACCTTCGAGGGCTACGACGTCCTCGCGCTGAAGGCGTTCGCGGAGCGCGAGACCGTCAGCGGCTTCGGCGCGCCGCTCGGCGTCGGCAAGGAGAGCGACGTCTTCGAGGTGGAGTCGTACAAGCCGATGGCGCTCAAGTTCCACCGCGAGGGGTACACGAACTTCCGCGAGGTGCAAAAGGAGCGCGACTACACGAGCGACAACGACCACGTCTCGTGGTTCTACACGGCCCGCAAGGCCGCCGAACGCGAGCACGAGGCGCTCCACGCGCTCTACCCGGACGTGAACGTCCCGCGCCCGATCGATCAGAACCGTCACGCGATCGTGATGGAGAAGGTCGACGGCGTCGAACTCAACCGCGCGAAACTCGAAGCGGGCCAAGTCGTCGGCGTCCTCGATCTGATCCTGCGGGAGATCGCGACGGCCTACCGCGAGGGGTACGTCCACGCCGACATCAGCGAGTACAACGTCTTCGTCCGCGAGGACGGAATCGTCCTCTTCGACTGGCCCCAGTCCGTCCCCACCGACCACGAGAACGCCCGCGAGTTCCTCGGGCGCGACGTCCGCAACATCGTCTCCTACTTCCGGCGGAAATACCCGAACCCGACGCCCGACACCGACGACGACGCCATCGCGGACGCCGTCGCGGACGACGCGTTCACGAGCGTCCGCGACTACCCGGCGTAGCGCGCCCGCGGAGAACGCGTCCGCGCTCGACCGACTCCGGGATCTGTTCACGTCGCTCCACTGACGTCCGAGTCCCGATCCCCGCTGCACGCTCCCCGCTCCTCCCCCGCACCCGTCGTCGCGAGCGGCGGGACCGTGGCCGCGCGCGTTCCGAAGCCGTTAAAGCCGCCACGACGGTAGATGGGATAACTCGTCGGTGCGGGCCCGACGGGCACCCGCCGCGACGATCCCGTCGTGACGGGACGACATGTGGTGCGCGTCGCGCACTGAATCGCAAGCGCCCGCGGAACACACTATGGCACGAAGCTTCTACTCCCACATCAAGGACGCGTGGAAGCAGCCCGGCGAGGGCAAACTCGCCGAGCTGCAGTGGCAACGAAAGCAGGAGTGGCGCGATCAGGGCGCCATCGAGCGCGTCGAGCGCCCGACGCGCCTCGACAAGGCGCGCGAACTCGGCTACAAGGCCAAGCAGGGCGTCGTCGTCGCGCGCGTCTCCGTCCGCAAGGGTACCGCGCGCCAGCAGCGCCACAAGGCCGGTCGCCGCACGAAGCGACAGGGCGTCAACCGCATCGGTCGCGCGAAGAACCTCCAGCGCATCTCCGAGGAGCGCTCCTCGCGCAAGTACCGCAACCTCCGCGTGCTCAACTCCTACTGGGTCGGTGAGGACGGCTCGCAGAAGTGGTTCGAAGTGATCCTCCTCGATCCGGAGCACCCGGCCATCGTCAACGACGACGACCTCGGGTGGATCGCGAACGAGAGTCAGACGAACCGCGCGTTCCGCGGGCTTACCTCCGCCGGCCGCAAGGGCCGCGGTCTCCGCAAGCGCGGCAAGGGCACCGAGCACACCCGCCCCTCGAAGAACGGCGGGAAGCGCCGTAAGAAGTAGATCCGGTTTCGATTCCGGTTCCGGTTCCGGTTCTGATTCCGGTTCCGGTTCTCACCGGCTTCGTCTTTTCACGCCACGTAGCGGCGGCGCCGCGAAGCGTCGCGCGTCAGTCGTCGTCCTCGGCCGGCGTCTCCCCGCCGACGTCGTCGCGGAGCGTCGCGAAGGCCGCGCGCTCGGCGCCGTCCGCGTTCGCGACGAGGCGCTCGACGATGAACTCCGGCGTGCTGCGCCCGACGACGCCGAAGCGGGGCTGGTAGTCGACTTCGAGCGCGAGTTCGTCGGAGAGCCCCTCGGCGAAGATGCCGTCGACGCGCGCGACGCCGGGGAGGGGATCGAGGTCGTCCGCGAGGTGGGTGACGTAGACGCCGAGCGCGTCGCTGTCGGCGGTGAGCGAGACCAATCCGTGGAGGAGGTCGGCGGCGCTCCCGGGTTCGGTGATTGCCTCGAACTCGTCGACGAGCATGAGCGTCCGGCCGTCGCTCGCGAGCGGCGGGACGACGGAGCGCAGCGTCGTCTCCAGCACGCCCGCGTTGAAGCTCGCGTGGCGGCGGTGGAAGACGAGGCGATCGAAGTCGCCGACGAGCGCGCGCTCGGCGGGGACGGGCAGTCCCAGCGAGGCGAGCGTCGCCACTTCGGCGAGCGTTTCGAGGAGCGTCGTCTTCCCGCCGGAGTTCGCGCCCGTGAGCACGCTCACGCGGTCGCCCGCGGGCGGCCCCGCGAACTCGTGGTCGCCGAGGGCGTACGTCACGGACTGGACGGCGACGCCGTCGGCGAGGAGTCCGAGATTGCGCGCGCCGACGACGGCGAGCGCCGCGTCGTCCGTGTATTCGGGCCGCGTCAGGTCGGACGCGATGGCGAAGCGCGCGAGCGAGCAGGCGAAGGCGGCGTCCGGGACGGCGTCCGCGGCCCGCTCGACGTCGTCTTCGGCCGCCTCGACGGCCGCGTCGAGATCGGCGCGGACGGTGGCCTCGCGCTCGGCGGCGGCCTCGCGGCGCGCGTCGGCGAGCGAGCGAAGCGTCGTGCTCACGAAGTCGGCGGCATCGGTCGCCTCCGTCGCGGCGTGCTCCCGGACGGCGGCCGCCTCGACGCCCGTCGCTTCCGTGACGTGCTCGACGACGGCCTCGCGGAAGGCGTCCGGGCCGCGGAGGTCGCCCGCTCGAACGTCGTCGAGGACGGCGACGGCGTCCGTCGCGAGGCGCTCGACGGCCACCGCCTGCTCGCGGAGCGCGTCGAGGCGGTCGTCGTACCCCTCGGCGACCCCGTCGTCACCCTCTCGGTAGCGGAGGGCGGCCGCGGCGTCTCGAAGCGCGTCGGCATCGAGATCGGCGAACGCGGCGAACGTCCCGGTGTCGAGACCGGTCTCGATGAGCGCGAGCGCGGTCTCGACGGCGGCCAGATCGCCGGCCTCGCGGCTCTCGTGCTCCTCGAAGGCGGCGACGGCCGCGTCGCGTTCGGCGTCGCTCAACTCGGTCCACGTGGTGACGGCGGCCTCGACCTCGTCGAGTCGACGCTCGGCGGCCGCGTGCGTGTCGAGCGGTGCGAGGACGCGAATGCGGTCGCGTGCGCGTTCGGTGAGGGCGTGCGACGTGGCGACGTCGAGGACGCGGTCGTAGACGTCGCGCGCGTCGTCGGTCGCGAAGACGTCGGCGTCGCCGGCGTCGCTCGCGCGTCGGAGGACGCGGGTGGCGCGCCCCGCGGGAACGCCCGCGTCCACGAGCGCGGTGACGTCCGCGGACTCGATGGCGCGGATCGCGTCCGCTTCGCCGAGCGCGTCCGTCAGGAGCGCGGCGGTCTTCGGGCCGACGCCCCAGTAGTCCTGTAGGTCGCTCTCCATACGCGTCCCGTGGCTCGCGGGGCGAAAAACCGTTGCCCTACGTCGCCATCGCGTAACACTCGCTCCCGAGGAAGTTGCAGACGCCGCCGCCGGTCACGGCCGAGAGCGACGCGAGCCAGTAGGGGAACGCCAGCCACCGGAGGCCGGCGATGAGGACGACGGTGTAGACGACGTACCCGAGCGTGCAGACGCCGAGATAGCGGACGAAACGCTGCACGAGACGGTCGGTCGCGTCGAAGGTGTATCGGCTGTTGAGCGCGAACGTCCACGTGGCGCCGCCGAAGAACGCGACGAACGCCGCGGCGACGTACGGCGTGTCGCCGAGCAGGACGTAGAGGAGGGCGACGTTCAGGATCGCCCCCGAGAGACCGACGGCACCGAACTCGGTCGCGCGGACGGCGCGCTCGGGGCGGCAGAGTCGACCGACGCCGGCGCGTCTGGCGAGCGTTTCGAGCGCCGCCTCGACGCGGGCGAATGAGAGATCGATCACGACCGATTCGGGACGACAGTATCGGCGAGAGACGGAAAAGTGTTACCGCGGGAAGCGAGTTCGAACCGCGCCGAGGACGGCACGATCGCGGGGGAATCGGGGGGTCGGAGCGGTCGTCGGGGTCGTGTGCGACCCCGGTGTGTGGCGTCAGTCGAGGTCGAAGCGGTCGAGCGTCATGACCTTGCTCCACGCCTCGACGAAGTCCTCGACGAGCTTCTCCTCGCCGTCCGCGGCGCCGTAGACCTCAGCGACGGCGCGGAGCCGGGCGTTCGCACCGAAGATGAGATCGAGGCGGGTCGCCTTCCAGTCGACGTCGCCCGTCTCGCGGTCGCGAAGCTCGAAGACCTCCTCGTCATCGTCGACGGCCTCCCACTCGTGATCCATGCCGAGCAGGGCCTCGAAGAAGTCGTTGGTCAGCGTCTCCGGCTCGTCGGTGAGGACGCCGAGATCGGAGTCGTCGTAGTTCGCATCGAGGACGCGCATGCCGCCGACGAGCACCGTCAGCTCGGACGGGGTCAGGCTCAGCAGTTCGGCTCGATCGATCATCTGCTCCTCGGGCTTGCCGTCGTACTCGTCGGTGTCCCCGAGGTAGTTGCGGAACGCGTCCGCTTCGGGTTCGAGGACCTCGAAGGAGTCGACGTCGGTCTGCTCCTGCGTGGCGTCACGCCGGCCGGGCTCGAAGGGGACGTCGATGTCGTGGCCGGCGGCCGCGGCCGCCTGCTCGACGGCGACGTTGCCGCTGAGGACGATGAGGTCCGCGATGGAGACCTGTACTTCGTCGTGCTCGGCGTTGAACTCGGACTGGATCTCCTCGTAGGTCTCCAGCACGGAGTCGAGTTGCTCGGGCGCGTTGACCTCCCAGTTCCGCTGGGGTTCGAGGCGGACGCGAGCGCCGTTCGCGCCGCCGCGCTTGTCGCTGTGGCGGAACGTCGACGCCGAGGCCCACGCGGTCTCGACGCGCTCGGAGATGGTGAGGTCGGAGTCGATGATGGCCTCCTCGAGTTCGGCGATCTCGTCGACGCCGACGATCTCGTAGTCGGCCTCCGGGATCGGGTCCTGCCAGATCTTCGCCTCCTCGGCGACCTCGGGACCGCGGAAGCGCTCGGGCGGGCCCATGTCGCGGTGGATGAGCTTGTACCACGCCTGCGCGAACGCCTCTTGGAACTCGTTCGGATCGTCGTGGAACTCCTCGAGGATCTCGCGGAAGTCGTCGTCGTGCTTGAGGGCGATGTCCGTGGTGAACATCAGCGGGGTGACGTTCTCGTCGCGCTCGTGCGCGTCCGGAACGGTCTCCTCCAGATCCTCGCCCTTCGGCTGCCACTGCCACGCGCCGCCGGGACCCTTGTGGGGCTCCCACTCGTGCTCGAGCAGGTTGTTGAGGTAGCCCATGTCCCAGCGCGTCGGCGCGCTGGTCCACGGCCCTTCGAGTCCGCTGGTGATGGTGTCCGGACCCTTGCCCTCGCCGTAGTCGCTCTCCCAGCCGAGACCCTGCTCTTCCATTGGCGCGGCCTCGGGCTCCGGACCGAGGTGGTCGCCGTCGTCGGCACCGTGCGCCTTCCCGAAGGTGTGGCCGCCGGCGATGAGCGCGACCGTCTCCTTGTCGTTCATCGCCATGTGCGAGAAGGTGTCTCGGATGTTCGTCGCCGACGCCTCGACGTCCGGCTCGCCGTACGGGCCCTCGGGATTCACGTAGATGAGACCCATCACGGTGTTGCCGAGCGGGTGTTCGAGGTGGCCCTCGGTGTCGAAGCGGTCGGGGGACGTCGTCTCCCACTCCTCCTCGGGACCCCAGCCGACGGCCTCGTCGCCCTTGAAGTCGTCCACGCGGCCGCCCGCGAAGCCGACCGTCTCGAAGCCCATCGATTCGAGCGCGACGTTCCCGGTGAGGACGATGAGGTCGCCCCACGAGAGCGCGTCGCCGTACTTCTGCTTGACCGGCCAGAGCAGGCGGCGGGACTTGTCGATGTTGACGTTGTCCGGCCAGCTGTTGATGGGCGGGAGACGCTGTCGGCCGCCGGCCGCGCCGCCGCGGCCGTCCTTCGTCCGATAGGTGCCGGCGCTGTGCCACGCCATCCGGATGAACTGCGGGCCGTAGTGGCCGTAGTCGGCCGGCCACCAGTCCTTCGAGGTCGTCATGACCTCCTCGATGTCCGACTTCACCTCCTCGAGGTCGAGCGACTCGAACGCCTCGCCGTAGTCGAAGTCCTCGTCGTACGGACTGACGTCCCCGGCGTGCTCGTCGAGGAGTTCGACCTTCAGGTGGTCCGGCCACCACTCGTGATTGTCTCTGACCGTCATGTGCGTACGCGAATCATCACGCGTTGTGGGCATAAACATACCGATCGCTTTTCCAAACGACCGATGTTATTCCCATACTGCCGTGTCTTACTTTCCCTACCGAAAAGATTTGTTTCCGTATGATGTGTGTTTGTTCCGGCCACGCGTCGCCTCGGCGGCGACGGGATCCGTTCGCGGTCTCGCGACGGGGGGCGAAAACCCCGCGTATATCGGGTCTCAGCCCCGTCTCCCGCTACTGGCCCTCGACGAGCCGTCGGAGCTGTTCGGGCGGGACCGCACCGCGCGCCGCGTACCCCTCGTAGGCGAACGTCGGGACGCCCGTGATCCCCATCTCGTGGGCCTCGCTGAACGACGCCGTCACCTCCTCCCGGAGGGTCTCGTCGCTCACCGCGTCGCGGACCTCGTCGGCGTCGATCCCGACCTCGTCAGCGATCGCGGCGAGGACGTCGACGTCACCGATGTCGCGCTCGTCCTCCCAGAGGGCCTCGAAAAGGGCCTCGTCGAAGTCGAGCCACGTCTCGTAGTCGTACGCCGCCTTCACGTGGTAGGAGGCGACCTGCGCGTCGAGGGAGTCCACGTCGTCGCCCGCGAACGTCGTCGCCATCTCGTCCGCGCCGTACTCCTCTCGTAGGCGCTCGACGTTCTCGCGGGCCTGCTCGTAGTAGTCGTCATCGTGTCCGCTCTCGCGGACGACCTCTCCCTCCTCGTTTCGCTGATTCGAGCGGAGGTCGAAGGGGTGCCAGTCGATCTCCAGTTCCTCCTCGCGCGACGCCTGATACTCGGCGAGCGAGCGGCGCCCGAGGTAGCAGAACGGACAGACGTAGTCCGAGAAGACGGTGATGGTCTCGGCCATGAGCGAGAAAGGCGACGCGGCCGCAAGAGTACCACGGCACCGGCACGGAGACCGGGTAGTCGAGCGCGGATGGGTTGATACGGCGGCCGCGAAACGTGACCGTTTCGCGGGCCAGTCGGGCGACGTCGTCGCCCGACGCGATGGGTATTTCCGGGCCGGCGCGCTGAACTGTGGGTATGGACGCGGCTCTGGGACCACCGGCGGCGATGGCCGAGCATCGCGAGGAGCTGACGCCGATGATGGCCCAGTACCACGACCTCTGCGCGGAGTACGACGACTCGCTCGTGCTCTTTCAGGTCGGGGACTTCTACGAGCTCTTCTGCGAGGCGGCGGAGACGGCGGCGCGGATCCTCGAGATCACGCTGACGAAGCGCGAGGACTCGACGGGGAGCTACCCGATGGCGGGCATCCCCATCGACAGCGCGGCCTCCTACATCGAGGGCCTGCTGGAGGCCGGGTATCGCGTCGCGGTCGCCGATCAGGTCGAGGACCCGGACGAGGCGAGCGGCATCGTCGAGCGCTCGGTGACGCGCGTCGTGACGCCCGGGACGCTCACGGAGTCCGAACTCCTGCGCTCGGACGACAACAACTTCGTCGCGTCGCTGACCCGGGGGGACGACGGATACGGCATCGCGTTCCTCGACGTCTCGACGGGCGACTTCGTCGCCACCGGAACGGACGCCGAGGCGACGGTGCGCGACGAGATCGCGCGCTTCGATCCCGCGGAGGCCATCGTCGGGCCGGACGCGTCGGACGAACCCTTCGCGGACGACTGCATGGTCACCGAGCACGATCCCGGTGCGTTCGCGTTCGACGCGGCGCGCGAGCGCGTCGCCGACTACTTCGGCGCGCCGGACGCACACCTCGGCGGCGACGCCGAAGTGCGGGCCTGCGGGGCCTTACTCGCCTACGCGGAGTACACCCGCGGGGGCGAGGGCGACGACGACCGCCTCGACTACCTCACGCACCTGACGCGCTACGATCCCCGCGAGTACATGGTGCTCGACGGCGTGGCGCTGCGCTCGCTCGAACTCTTCGAGCGCCGGAGCGTCCACGGGAGCGAGGGCACGGCGCTGGTAGACGTCCTCGACGAGACGGCGTGCGCGCTCGGCGGCCGTCGACTGAAGGACTGGCTCCGTCGCCCGCTCGTCGACGCGACCGGATCGAGGCGCGCCACGACGCCGTCGGCGAACTCTCCGAGGATCCGCTCACTCGCGACGCCCTGCGGAGCGCTCTCGCGGACGTCTACGATCTCGAACGCCTCATCTCGAAGGTGTCGCGCCGGCGCGCGGACGCCCGCGACCTGCGCTCGCTGAAGGCGACGCTCGACGTCGTGCCGGACGTCGCGGCCGAGCTGTCCGAAGCGGAGAGCGACTTACTCTGCGATCTCCGCGGGCGCCTCGACGGTCTCGACGACGTGCGCGACTTGATCGAGAGCGCGATCCGCGAGAATCCCGAGCGCGAACTGACGGAGGGCGGCATCATCGCTGACGGCTACGACGAGACGCTCGACGACCTGCGCGACACGCGCCGCGAGGGCGAGCAGTGGATCGACGACCTCGAAGAGCAGGAGCGCGAGCGCACCGGCGTCGACTCGCTGAAGGTCGGGCGCAACTCCGTGCACGGCTACTACATCGAGGTGACGAACCCGAACCTCGATCGCGTCCCGCAGAACTACGAGCGCCGCCAGACGCTGAAGAACTCGGAGCGCTTCGTCACGCCCGAGCTGAAGGAGCGCGAGGAGGAGATCCTGAACGCGTCGGCGCGCGCGGACGACCTCGAACTCGACCTCTTCCGGGACGTCCGACGAGAAGTCGGCGAGGCCGCCGAACGCGTCCAGCGGGTCGCGGACGCGCTCGCGGCCGTGGACGCGCTCTGCTCGCTCGCGGACGTCGCGGCGCGATACGACTACTGCCGGCCCGTGGTGGGCGCCGACGGCTTCGAGATCGAGGGCGGGCGTCACCCCGTCGTCGAGCGGACCGAGGAGTCGTTCGTGCCGAACGACCTCTCGCTCACCCGGGGGACACCGCTCGCGGTCGTGACGGGACCGAACATGAGCGGGAAGAGCACGTACATGCGCCAAGCGGCGCTCGCGGCGGTGCTCGCTCAACTCGGGAGCTTCGTGCCGGCGCGCTCGGCGCGCGTGCCGCTCGTCGATCGGGTGTTCACGCGCGTCGGCGCGAGCGACGACATCGCGGGCGGGCGTTCGACGTTCATGGTCGAGATGACCGAACTCGCGGACATCCTGCGCGACGCCACGGAGGACTCGCTCGTCGTCCTCGACGAGGTCGGCCGGGGGACGAGCACCGCGGACGGCTACGCGATCGCGCAGGCCGTCACCGAGCGCCTGCACGACGGCGTGGGCGCGTACACGCTGTTCGCGACGCACCACCACGACCTGACGGCCGTCGCTGACGACCTCTCGGGCGCGCGAAACCTCCACTTCCGCGCGGCGCGCGAGGGCGACGACGTGACGTTCGTCCACGAGGTGGCCGAGGGCGCCGCGAGCGCCTCCTACGGCATCGAAGTGGCGAAGCAGGCCGGTGTGCCGCCCGGCGTCGTCGATCGGGCGCGCGACGTCGTCGCCGAGCGCGCGGCGAACGCGGACGCGAGGACGCGATCGACATCGACACGAGCGCGAGTGGAGGCGAAGACACGCCGACGGACGCGAGCGCCACCGCGGACGGCGGGAGCGCCGAAGCGGGCGCGGACGTGCTCGGCGAGTTAGCGGATCTGAACCTCGCGGAGATGACGCCGATCGAGGCGCTGACGACGCTGAATCGCCTCCAGCGAGAGATCCACTAGTCGGGGAGCAGGGCGGGAACGACGCGTTCGAGGGCGAGCCGTCGATCCGCGACGAGCGTCCGCGTGACGACGGCCGCGTGACGGCGAGCGGCCTAGACGGCGATCTGCCGGCGCTGAAGCCACGCGGCCGCGGTCATTCTCGTGGGGGTTCGAGGCTCACGAACTCGTGGCCGTCGCGGGCGAGCACGCGGCGGGTCCGCGGGGTGCACGAGGGCGCGACGAGGACGCCGCGGACGTCGGCGTCGGCGTGCAGGTCGCGTTCGAGGGCGTCGACGTATCTGGCCAACTGGCTCGCGGCGTCGGGACCGGCGCGGCCCTTCTTCAGTTCGACGGCGACCGGGCGGCCGTCGCGGTCGCGTCCGAAGACGTCGATCGGGCCGGCGGACGTGTCGCGCTCCGTCGCGAGCGCGCGAAAGCCGTCCTCGACGAGCGCGGGATCGGCGAGGACGCGCTCTTTGAGGTCGGCTTCGGTCCCCGAGACCTCGACGTCCGCGTCGCGTTTCTCGACCGGCATGGCGCTCGCGCGAGCGATGGACTCGAAGGCCACGACGAGTTCCTCGTCGGGCGACTCGCGCGTCGCGACGAGCCGAACGGCCTCGTCGTCGCGCTCGATGTCGACGCCGTCGGCGGCGAGACGGTTCTGCGGCGTCGGGCCGTCGGCGGCGTGGACGAGGAGGGTCAGGTCGGGTTTGAGCGCGACGAGGCGGTCGGCGGGTCCGGCGTGCGAGCGCGTCCGGCCGTCGTAGGCGAGATGACAGCGGCCGAGGAGCGTGCAGAACGCCCGCCGATCGCGAGCGTCGCGGACGAACGCCGCGGCCTCGGCGAGCGCGGGATCGACGAGCGCATGACGGGCGGTATCGGACACGTCACCACTTCGGCGTCCGACTCACAAAAGCGTCGCGCGCCGCGCTGGAATGCCGCACGGAGGGGGATCACAGACCACCATTCACGACATCTCGTTCTCGACCTCCATTTTCCGAACGAACGTCAACGAGTAAATTGATATACGGAAAACCCTAGGGTACTACCAATGAGAAAGAGGACGAACGTTTCGATGAGCGGCGGGAGTTCGATCGATGCGGCGCTGGCGGGTGGGCGGCCGTGACGGGCTGGGTGCCGACGACGTGTATGCGGTGTGCGGTCGGGTGCGGACACCTCCAGCGCGGCGCGGACCTCGGCCACGGCGTCGATTCGGTCCGCGGGAACGCGGAGCACCCGACGAACCGCGGGCTGGCGTGTCAGCGCGGCGTGAGCGAGACGTCCGATCCGGAGGGGACATTCCTCACGCGCCCGCTCGTCCGCCGCGACGGCGAGCTCGTGCCGACGACGTGGGACGTCGCGCTCGGGAAGGTCACGGAGCGGCTGCGGACGGCGCGCGAGCGCGATCCCGATTCGGTCGCGGTGCTCGGGAGCGGCCAGCAGACCAACGAGGCGGCGTACGCGCTTGGGAAGGCCGCGCGCGGCGCCATCGGGACCCGCTACTACGACGCGAACACGACGCTCTGCATGGCCTCGGCGGTGACCGCGTACTACGACGCGTTCGGGAGCGACGCGCCCCCGTGCAGCTACGAGGACATCCCCGAGGCCGGGAGCCACGTCGTCTGGGGGGCGAACCCGGCGGTCGCGCACCCCGTGCTCTTCCGGTGGGTGACGGACAGCGCGCGCGACGGCGAGCTGATCGTCGTCGATCCCGTGGCGACGGAGAGCGCCGAGGCCGCGGACGTCCACGTCCAGCCCGATCCGGGCGCGGATCTGACGCTCGCCCGCGCGGTGCTCGCGCACGTCGTCGAGACCGGTCGCGTGGACGAGGCGTTCGTCGAGGCGCACACGGCGGGCTTCGACGACGCGTGCGACGACCTCCCGGGCGTCGATGCGGCCTGCGAGACGGCGGGCGTCGAGCGCGCGGACGTCGAGGCGCTCGCGTCCGCGCTCGACGCGAAGACTCTCCTCTACTGGGGGATGGGGGTCAATCAGAGCACGCGCGGGACGGCGACGTCGGGCGCCTGATCGATCTCTGCCTCGCGACCGGCAATCTGGGCGCGGGGTCGGGACCGTTCTCGCTGACGGGACAGGCGAACTCGATGGGTACGCGGGTCTGCTCGTCGAAGGGGGGATGGCCGGGCATGCGCGACTTCGGCGATCCGGCCGCCCGCTCGCGCGTCGCGGAGGCGTGGGGGATCGACGTCGATCGGCTCCCGGACGATTCGGGGCCGGGTCCGGTCGGACTGATCGAGGACGTCGGCGACCCCGTCGAGGTGCTGTGGTCGGTGGCGACGAATCCGGCCGCGGGGCTGCCGGACGCCGACGGGGCCGCGGAGAAGCTGGACGGGGTCTTCCTCGTCGCGCAGGACGCCTTCCACACGGAGACCGTCGAGTACGCGGACGTCGTCCTCCCGGCGGCGACGTGGGGCGAGAGCGAGGGGACGACGACGAACATGGAGCGCGCGGTCTCGCGGGTGCGCTCGGTGACGGATCTCCCACCGGGCGTCCGCACCGACCTCGATCTCATCGCGACGGTCGCCAACGGCGTCCGTCCGGACACCTTCGAGCGCCACCCCGACCCCGAGGACGTCTTCGACGAGATGGCGGCACTGACGGCCGGGACGCCCGCGGACCTCTCGGGACTCTCCTACGACCGCCTCGACGAGCGGGGCGCGGTGCGCTGGCCGGCGCCGGACCCCGAGACGTCGATCGACTACCGCTACGCGGACGGCGACGGGTGGACGTTCGAGACCGCGGACGGGCGGGCGCACTTCTCGGCGGGCGCGCCCGACGACGACCTCCCGGAGCGACGAGCGAGGCGTACCCGCTCACGCTCACCACGGGGCGGGAGAGCGACGGCTACAACACGGGCGTGCGCTCGCGCGGCGGCGAGATGGCCGTCCCGACAGTACGGGTGAACCCCGCGGACGCGTCGGACGGGGACCGCGTGGCGGTCGAGACCCGCCGCGGGTCGGCGGCCGCGGTCGTCGCGACCGATCCGGCCGTTCCCGCGGGCGTCGCGTGGCTCTCCATCCACCACCCGGCGACGAACCGCCTCACGCTCCCGGCGGTCGACCCGCGCTCCGACGAACCGAACTACAAGCAGTGCGCCGCGCGTCTCGTCCCGCGCGCGGAGGCCGCGGAAGCGGCCGAAACCGGCCGGGCGGACGCGAGCGCGGACACCGCGGGGGAGGCCTCGGACTGATGCGGATCGGCGTGCTGGTCGCGGGCGGACGCTCGACGCGCTTCGGGCCGGCGGAGAAGGCGCTCGCGACAGTCGGCGGCCAGCCAATGCTTCGAGCGGTCGCGACGGCGCTCGCGCCGCACGTCGACGGACTCATCGTGAACTGCCGACGGGAGCAGCGAGCGTCGTTCTCGGCGGCGCTTGCCGGCGTCGTGCCGGAGGCGCGCTTCGAGACGGATCCCTCGCCGGACGCGGGACCGGTCACGGGCGCGCTGACCGCACTCCGGACGACGACGGCCGATCACGCGCTCGTCGTGGCGTGCGATCAGCCGTTCCTCGACGCGGGGGTGATCGCGTCGCTGTTCGAGGCGGCGGACGAGCGCGGCGCGGTCGCACGCGCGAACGGGCGGCTGGAGCCGTTCGGCGGCGTCTACGGCGTCGAGTCGGCGAAGGAGGCCTTCGAGACCGTCGTCTCGCGCGGCGGCGGATCGATGCACGAGGCCGTCTCCTTCCTCGCGCCCGAGATCGTCGCGATGAAGCGCGCCGGACCGTTCCTGAGCGTCGACACGCCGGACGACCTCGCGGCGGCGCGCCGGGGCGCCCCGCGACGGACGGAGGCACGCGCACGCGGCGAGTGACCGGAACAGCGGCGCGGGAGAGCTAAGTAGCCCCTGTGTGAAGCGGGGGGTATGTCGGAGTGCCCCGAATGCGGTGCGGAGCTGGATCTACACGAGTCAGTCGAGGTCGGCGAGATCGTCGACTCGCGGATCCGACCGGGTCACGCGGACCACGCGAGGTGGTCCGCGTGACGGTCGTCGTCAAGATCGGCGGCGCGAAGGCGGTCGACCCGGAGGGCGCGCTCGCGGACGTCGCGGCGCTCGCGGACGAGGGGGTCGAACGGCGTTCGACCGGAAACGCGAGCGGCGACGAGCCGCGAGCAGGCGAGGACGTCGTCGTCGTCCACGGCGGCTCGACGATGGTCGACGAGATCCTAGAGCGCCTCGGCATCGACCCGGAGTACGTGGAGACCCCGGGCGGCGTCGTCGGGCGCTTCACGGACGAGGCGACGATGGAGGCGTTCGAGATGGCGATGCCGGGCGTCGTGAACACCGATCTCGTCGCCGGCCTGCAGAATCAGGGCGTGGACGCGGTCGGTCTCTCCGGCGTCGACGGCGGACTCCTGAAGGGGCCGCGCAAGTCCGCGGTGCGCGTCGTCGAGGATGGAAAGAAGAAGATCAAGCGCGGCGATCACTCGGGGACCATCGAGGCGGTCAACGGCGACCTCTTGACCCGTCTCCTCGACGGCGGCTACACGCCCGTCGCGTCCGTGCCGATGCTCGGCGTCGAGGACGACGGCTCGTACACGCCCGTCAACAGCGACGCCGACCGATCCGCGGCGGCGGTCGCGGGCGCCCTCGACGCCGACCTCGTGCTCCTCACGGACACGAAGGGGGTGTATCGCGACCCCGAGGACTCCGAGACGCTCATCGAGCGCGTGACGACGCCCGACGAGTACGACGCCCTCCAGACGGCCGCGGAGGGGTTCATGCGGCGGAAGGTGATGGCCGCGGAGGAGGCCCTGCGCGGCGGGGCGCCCTCGGTCGTCGTCGCGGACGCGAACGCCGACGAGCCGATCCGCTCGGCGCTCCACGGCGCGGGTACGACCATCGAGCGCGACGCGCTCCCCGAGGAGTAGCGCTCCCCCGAGAGGAGGGCGCTCCCCTGAGAGGAGAGGGGCCCGACGGGGCGATCGCGGACGCGAACGGCGATAGTCGGGGACGACGCGAGCGAAAACGTAGACGCTAACCGCCCGGGCGCCGGTCCCTCCGGTATGGACTCCGGCAAGGTCGGGCGCGCGTTCTTCGACGAACACATCTACCCGCGCCTCGGCGCCGACCGGGCGGACGTCCGCCTCGGCCCGACGCACGGCGCGGACTTCGGCGTCATCGCCGTCGGCGCTCGCACGCTCGCGCTCGCGACCGATCCCGTCTTCGTCCTGCGCGAACTCGGCGCGGAGCGCGCGGCGTGGTTCGCCTTCCACATCGCCGCGAGCGACGCCGCCCTCTCGGGGATCCCGCCGAGCCACCTCAGTCTCACGCTGAACCTCCCGCCGGACACGACGAAGGAGTATTTCGGGCGCCTCTGGGAGGTCTTCGACCGCGAGGCGCGCGATCTCGGCATCGCGATCACGACGGGCCACACCGGCACCTACGCGGGCTGTGCGTGGCCGACCGTCGGCGCGGCGACGACGCTCGCGGTCGGCGACCCCGACGACCTCGTCATGCCGACGGGCGCCGAACCCGGCGATCGGCTCGTCTGCACGAAGGGACCGGCGATCGAGACGACGGGGATCTTGAGCGTGCTCTACGGGGACGCGCTCGCCCTCGATCCCGAGACCGTCGACGCGGGCAAAGCCCGTTTCGCGGAGGCGTCCCCGGTCCGGGACGCGCTGACGGCCGCAGCCGCCGGGCCGGTGACGGCGATGCACGACGCGACCGAGCGCGGCATCGATAACGCGCTGCACGAACTCGCCGCGGCGTCCGACGTGCGACTCGCGGCGGACCGCGAGCGTTTCCCGATCGGTGACGGCGTTCTGGAGGTGTGCGACGCCTTCGACGTCGATCCGTGGACGGCGTCGAGCGAGGGAACGGTCCTCCTGACGGTGCGTCCCGGCGGGGTGGACGACGTGCTGGACGCGCTCGCGGCCGAGGGCATCCGCGCCGCGGGGGTCGGGTCGGTGCGTGAGGGGGCGGGCGTGACGATGGACGGCCGCGAGTTGGCGAGACCGACGAGCGACCCGCTCTGGGACGCCTACGAGCGCGGGAAGGATCGGTACGGCGTGCAGACGGAGTGGGAGACGGCGTCGGAGTGAGCGGAGAGGGAACGGAACGGGGACGGAGGCGTCGCTGAGCGAGTGAGCGCGGAAGAAGCGGTGCGACGCGGCCCGTCACACCTCGGTCGTATCTATTGCTTGTGACGAGAACAACTTAAAAGACGGCGGGGTACTTCGGGAGGACGCCGACGGCGAGCGTCACGACGCCGGCGAGGAGCGGCGTGGCGATCCACGGCGCGTGAAGGGCGTCGAGGACGAGGGTCCCGACGGCGAGCGGGAAAAAGGTAGCAGGAGCGCGATGATGACCGAGAGAACGGAACGACCGCTCTGCGATCGGCGTCGGTCGCCCGAGAAGACCGGGCGACCCTGCTCGTATCTACTACTTGTGACGAGAGACACTTAAAGGACGCCGGGCGCGTCGAGGCGGTGCGTTCTTACTCGCCGGCGGCTACGTTCCGGCATGATCGAGACGCCGACGCGAATCCGGGGTGTAGCGTCGTGACCGGTATCGTGGAGGAGTTCCTCGCGCTGAAGGAGGAGTCGGACGCGGACGTCCTCGCGATGCAGGTCGGGGACTTCTACGAGTTCTTCGCGGACGACGCCCGGCTCGTCGCGGACGAACTCGACTTGAAGGTCTCCGAGAAGTCGAGTCACGGCTCGTCGTACCCGATGGCGGGCGTGCCCCTGAGCGAACTGACGCCGTACCTGAAGTCGCTCGTGGAGCGCGGCTACACGGTCGCGGTCGCGGAGCAGCGCGGGGAGGACGACACGACGCGCGAGATCGCGCGGACGGCGACGCCGGGCACCCTCTTGGAGGCGACGGGGGCGGAGGCGCGATACCTCGTCGCGGTCGTGCGCGACGGCGACGCGTACGGGCTCGCGGCGGTCGACGTGACGACGGGGGCGTTCCGCGTGACGGAGGTCGGAGAGGAGCGGACGGCGCTCGCCGAACTCGGGCGGTTCGCGCCCGAGGAAGTGCTTCCGGGACCGACGCTGCGGGGCGACGACGGCTTCTGCGACGCGGTACGCGACGACGCGGACGCGACGCTGAGCGTCCACGGCACGGAGGCGTTCGCGCCCGGGAAGGCGACGCACGCGGTCCGCGAGCAGTTCGGCGAGGGCGCGCTTGACGCCGTCGGCGTCGAACCCGAGGGACCGGGCGCGCGAGCGGCGGGCGCGGCGCTCGACTACGTCGCGGAGACGGGCGTCGGCGTGCTCTCGTCGCTAACGCGGGTCCAGCCCTATCGCGCGGACGACCACGTCGCGCTCGATCCGACGACGCGGCGCAACCTCGAACTGACGAGCACGATGCGGGGCGATAGGGAGGGATCGCTCGCGGCGACGCTCGACCACACCGTGACGTCGATGGGGGCGCGGCGCTTGGAGGCGTGGCTCGTCCGCCCGCTCCAGCGGCGCGCGGAACTCGAACGCCGACACGACTGCGTCGCCGCTCTCGCGAACGACGCCCTCGAACGCGACGCGGTGCGTGAGACGCTGGACGGCGCGGCGGACCTCGAACGCCTCGCGGCGCGGTGCTCGTCCGGGAGCGCCGACCCCGCGGCGTTGCGGCGCGTCGTCGACACCCTCGAACGACTGCCGGCGCTCCGCGAGCGCGTGACGTCGTCGCCGGCGCTCGCTGACTCGCCGCTCGGTGACGTGCTCGCGCGGGTGGACGCCGAGGCCGCGGCCGACCTCCGCGAGACCGTGGACGACGCGCTCGCGGACGATCCCGGCGGCGAGACCGGCATCTTCGCGCGCGGGTACGACGCCGACCTCGACGAACTCGCGGCCGAACACGACGACCTCGTCGCGTGGTTCGACACGCTCGAAGAGCGCGTCAAAGCGGAGAGCGACCTCTCGCGCGCGACGGTGGATCGGAACAAGACGGACGGCTACTACCTGCAAGTGGGGCACTCGCAGACCGATCGCGTCCCCGACGACTACCGCGAGGTGAAGACGCTGAAGAACTCGAAGCGCTACCGGAGCGCCGAACTCGACGAGAAGGAGCGCGCGCTGTTCCGCGTGGAGGAGGAGCGGGCGGTGCGCGAGCGCGCGCTGTTCGAGGGGCTGCGCGACGAGGTGGCGTCGCACGCGTCGCTGTTACAGGACGCGGGGCGGGCGCTCGCGGAACTCGACGCGCTGGCGAGCTTCGCGGCGCACGCGAGCGCGAACCGCTGGACGCGCCCCGAGCTGCGCGACGACAGGGCGCTCGACGTCGCGGCGGGGCGCCACCCGGTCGTCGAGCAGACGGTGGAGTTCGTGCCGAACGACGCGCGCTTCGGCGACGGACGGCGGTTCCTCGTCGTGACGGGTCCGAACATGAGCGGGAAGAGCACGTACATGCGCCAGACGGCGCTGATCGTCCTGCTCGCGCAATCGGGGAGCTTCGTGCCCGCCGAGTCGGCCGAACTCGGCCTCGTCGATGGCATCTACACGCGCGTCGGCGCGCTCGACGAACTCGCGCAGGGGCGCTCGACGTTCATGGTGGAGATGCAGGAGCTGAGCAACATCCTGCACTCCGCCACCGAGGACTCGCTCGTCGTCCTCGACGAAGTCGGGCGCGGGACGGCGAGCGACGACGGCATCAGCATCGCGTGGGCGGCGACGGAGTACCTCCACAACGAGGTGCGCGCGAAGACGCTCTTCGCGACACACTACCACGAGCTGACGGATCTCGCAGAACGCCTAGAGGGCGTGCAGAACGTCCACGTGGAGGTGGACGACGAGCGCGACGGCGAGGACGTGACGTTCCTCCGGACGGTCGCTGACGGCCCCGCGGACCGCTCGTACGGCATCCACGTCGCCGATCTCGCGGGCGTCCCCGATCCCGTCGTGTCGCGCTCGCGCGACGTGCTCGAACGCCTCCGCGCGGACGAGGCCGTCGACGTCCGCGGCGGCTCGGGCGGGAGCGAACAGGTCGTCTTCGACCTCGGGAGCGGCGAGCTACGCGCGGGCGCGGCCGGTAGAGACGACGCGGACGGCGACGGCGCGGACGGCGACGACGCGAGTGGCGGCGACGACGCGAACGGCGGGCGCGCGGACGACGACAGCGACGACGCGCTCGATTCCGAGACCGAGGCCGTCCTCGACGAACTCCGGGAGACCGACGTGAACAACTCCTCGCCGCTCGACCTGCTCCAGCGCGTCAACGAGTGGCAAAAGCGATTGGACTGAGCGTCGGGGCGCCCCACGTGAGCGCCGGATTGATGTGGCCGTGCGATCATCCACGGTCATGAGCGGCGAGGGCGACGGGACGGGAACGGAGATCCGCGAACTCGACGCGGCGACGGTCGATCGGATCGCGGCGGGCGAGGTCGTCGAGCGGCCCGCATCGGTCGTGAAGGAACTCGTCGAGAACGCCCTCGACGCGGACGCCTCGCGGATCGAGGTCGAGGCGTCGGGCGACGGGACAGAGGGGCTGGTCGTGCGCGACGACGGCGTCGGGATGACGCGCGCGGACGCGGAGGCGGCGATCCGCCAGCACACGACGTCGAAGATCCGCGACGCCGAGGACCTCGCACGTATCGGAACGCTCGGCTTCCGCGGCGAGGCGCTGCACACGATCGCCGCGGTGTCGCGGGTGACGCTGACGACGAAGCCGCGTGCCGGCGGCCGCGCGACCGAGGTACGAGTCGCCGGTGGGGACGTCGAGTCGGTCGGGCCAGCGGGACGCGCGCCGGGGACGACGGTCGCAGTCCGCGATCTCTTCTACAACACGCCGGCGCGACGGGAGTTCCTGAACGCCGAGAGCACCGAGTTCGGCCACGTCAACCGCGCGGTGTCGCGCTACGCGCTCGCGAACCCGGACGTCGCGGTGTCGCTCGCGCACGACGGCTCGGAGACGTTCGCGACGCCGGGCGACGGCGACGTGCGCTCGGCCCTCCTCGCCGTCTACGGCCGCGACGTGGCGGAGTCGATGATCGCGGTGGACGCCGACCCCGAGGGACCGCTCGATCGCGTCCGCGGGTACGTGAGCCATCCGGAGACGACGCGCTCGACGCGCGAGTACCTCGCGACGTACGTCAACGGCCGCTACGTCAGCGACGGACTCCTCCGCGAGGCGATCGTCGAGGCCTACGGGACGCAGCTCGCCGCCGATCGCTTCCCGTTCGCCGTCCTCGACGTCGAGCTTCCCCCTGCCGGGGTCGATGCGAACGTCCACCCGCGAAAAATGGAGGTGCGTTTCGAAGCGGAAGCCGGCGTCAGCGAGGCCGTGACGGACGCGGTACGGGACGCCCTCCGCGAGCACGGGCTCGTGCGCTCGCGCGCCCCACGCGGGGAGTCGCGGCCGACGGACGCCGCGATCGCGCCCGAACGGGGGACGGGGGTCGAGCGCGCGGCGGGGGACGATGCAGACGGGGACGTGACGGCATCGCGAACGAGCACGTCGAACGCGCGGACGTCGGGATCGGCACCGAGTGCGACGAGAACGGCCGACGGGTCGTCGCGGCAGACGGCGTCACGCGGTGGACGGACGAGAGCCGGTGGCGGCGCGGACGCGAGCGCGAGCGACGGGTCGCAGACGACGGCGGGCGCGACGCGGAACGCGCGACTTCCCGGAACGGACGGGCCGGAGGACGCGCCCGAGCGCGAGCACCTGCCGTCGCTGCGCGTCCTCGGCCAACTGCACGACACGTACGTCGTCGCGGAGACCGACGACGGCCTCGTCCTGATCGATCAGCACGCCGCGGACGAGCGGGTGCGCTACGAGGCGCTGCACGAGGAACTCGACGGGACGCCGGACTCGCAGGCGCTCGTGACGCCCGCGGAGGTGTCGCTGACGGCGGCGGAGGCGGCGGCCTTCGAGGCGGCGCTCCCCGCCCTCCGTGACGCGGGATTCGAGGCCGAGTTGGACGACCGGACGGCGATCGTGACGGCCGTTCCAGCGGTGTTCGGGACGGCACTCGACGCCGAACTCGTCCGGGACGTCCTCGCGTCCGCGACGGACGCGGCGGCGGCCGACGACGTCCTCGACGCCGCGGACGCCCTGCTCGCGGATATGGCGTGCAAGCCCGCGATCACGGGCAACACCTCGCTCCCGGAGGGCGACGTGACGGCCCTGCTCGACCGCCTCGACGACTGCGAGAACCCGTGGGCGTGCCCGCACGGCCGACCGGTCGTCGTCGAACTCGACGGGACCGAACTCGACGCGCGCTTCGAGCGGGACTATCCCGGTCATCAGGACCGCGCACCGGAGTGATCGCGGGCGTCGAGGACGTCGACACCGTCGCGACGGTACCGCCGCGACGAATCCCGGCCCTTCATTTCGGTCGACGGCATCCCCCGTGATATGAGCGATCTCGTGACGTTCGGCGAGACGATGCTGCGCCTCAGCCCGCCCGGACAGGAGCGCATCGAGCGCGCGACCGAACTGGCGTTCCGCGCGGCGGGCGCGGAGAGCAACGTCGCGGTGAACGCCGGCCGCCTCGGTCTCGACACCGCGTGGCTCTCGAAGCTCCCCGACAGCGCGCTCGGCCGGAAGGTGACGGCGTCCGTCGAATCCGAGGGCGCCGAAGCGGACGTCGTCTGGAGCGACGAGGGCCGGCAGGGCACCTACTACATCGAGCAGGCCTCGACGCCGCGCACGACGAACGTGATCTACGATCGCGCGGACGCCGCGGTGACGACGGCGACGCCGGCCGAACTGCCGACCGACCGGATCGAGACCGCGGACGCGTTCTACACGTCCGGCATCACGCCCGCGCTCTCCGAGACGCTCGTGGAGACGACGGGGGATCTCCTCTCGCTTGCGCGCGACGCGGGAACGACCACCGTCTTCGACGTGAACTACCGCTCGAAGCTCTGGACGCCCGAGGAGGCCCGACCCGTCCTCGAATCGCTCTTCCCCGACATCGACGTGCTCGTGACCGCGGTACGCGACGCCCGGAACGTGCTCGGACTGGAGGGCGACGCCGAGCGGGTGGCGCGCGACCTCGCTGAGGAGTGGGGATTCGAGACGGTGGTCGTGACGCGCGGCGCGAAGGGCGCGCTCGCGTGGCACGCCGGCGACGTGGTCGAGCAACCGGCGTTCGAAGCCGACACGCACGACGCGGTCGGGACGGGCGACGCCTTCGTCGGCGGCTTTCTCGCGCGACGCCTGCAGGGCGACGGCGTCCCCGCCGCGCTGGAGTACGCGGCGGCCGTCGCGGCGCTCAAGCGTACGATCCCCGGCGACACGGCGCTCGTCACTCCCGCGGAGGTCGAGGGCGTCTTGAATCGCTCCGACGACGGCATCGCGCGCTAGCGGCCCCCCCCGCCCGAAAGGGCGGCATTCTCTCCCCCACGGAAGGGGTGGTGTCATCGGGCCACGCGATGGCCGAAACGGTTTTTCAGCCGACTGCTGGAATACGGAATCGTATGCGTCGACAGGCCGTAGTCGCCTCGACAGTGGCATTGCTCCTCGTCGCCGGTTCGGCGCCGGCGTCGGCGGCGTCCGGCGAGTCGCACGCCTACGCCGGTGCGAACGTCACGTTCGACCTGCAAGGCTCGGCCGTGACGGACTACAGCGTGGGCGGCGAGACGATCGTCCAGAGCGTCGGGGTCCAGTCGGTCTCGAAGGCCGGTGGTGGCGGTGGTGGCGGTGGTGGCGGTGGCCTCCTCGGTGCGAACGGGAGAGCCGATCTCTCGGCGGCGGCGAACCTCTCGCTCGCCGGCCTCTCGCTCGGCGCGACGACGGAAACGTCCGCGGCAGTTCGGGCCGACAGCGGCGCGACGCTCACCGCGCACGACGACGACAACGGCGTCCTCGTCATCGATTCCGGGAGCGACACGCAGGTCGTCGTCGCCAACCTCACCGGGGGCGCGTCCGCGGCGGACGACGGCGACTCGCAGGTGCAGGTGACGACCGATGACGGAACGAAGGCGACCTTCATCGCCGTCGGGAACGCGAGCGTCACCGTCACTAACGACGGGGACGTCTCCGGACGCGTCGGTCCGAACGGATCGGTCGTCCTGCGCTCCTACCCCGACGGGAAGGACGATGCGGACGAGCACGCGGAAGACCTCATCGCGTCCGGGCGGGCCGCCGCCGAGGTGTACGCCGGCGCGGCCGCCGACGCGAGCGGCGACCTCCGGACGAGCGTCGTGACGTACGCGGACGACGTGACGATGTCCGCGGAGCGGGCCGGCGAGTCGACGGTGAACGTCACCGCGGACCGTGCGTCCCACACCGGGACGATCGTCGTCACGACCGTCTCCGAGGCCGCCGTGGGTTCAACCGATGACCTGCACGTGACGGTGAGCGGCGGGACGGCCGTCGAGGCCTCCTCCTACGGCGACCTCCGGTCGGCAGTCGGGAGCGACCACTCCGCGTACCTCGTGAAGCAGCACGCGCACGAGAGCGGGACCGCCTTCGTCGCGTTCAACCACTTCTCCGAGCGCACCGCGTCCGTGAGCGGTGCGAGTGCCGCGAACGACGGAGGGTCGGACGACGGCGACGCCGCGGACGGCGGTGACTCCGGAAGCGAGACGACGTCGGGCGGCTCCAGCCCCGGCTTCGGCGTCGTAACGCTCGCCGGCGCGCTCGTCGCGCTCGCGGCCGTGCTGCTCGCGCGGCGAGACTGACCCGCGTCTTTTCCTCCCGGCGCCGCGTAGGCGTTCGCATGCACGCCATCGTCATCGGCGCGTATGGCAGCGCGGGCGTCGCCGCCGCGGAAGTGCTCGCGGACGCCGACGTCGACGTCACGCTCGTCGACGACGGCGAACCGGGCGGCGGGCTCTGCATTCTCAGAGGGTGTATGCCCTCGAAGGAAGTGTTGAGCGCCGCCCAACACCGCGTTCAGGGTCGCGTGGATCCGCGGCTCGACGGCGACGTGTCGGTCGATCTCGAACGCGTCGTCGCGCGCAAGGACGACCACACGGCCGAGTTCGCGCGCCACCGCCGCGACGCCGTCCACGATCTCGCCGAGCGAGAGAACGTGACCTTCCGCCACGAGACGGCGCGGTTCGCGGACGACGGCGTCGTCGTGATCGGTGACGAGCGCTGTGAACCCGACTACGTCGTCGTCGCGACCGGCTCGACACCGCGAACGCCGGATCTCCCCGGGATCGACACGGTGGACTCGATGGGATCCGTGGACGTCCTCGACGCGACCGCGTTCGCGGACTCCGGTGTCGTGCTCGGCTTCGGTGCCGTCGGTCTCGAACTCGTCCCGTACCTCGCGGAGGCCGGCGAGATGGACCTCACGGTGATCGAGCACGACGCGCGGCCGCTCGATCGCGCGGCGCCCGAGATCGGCGACGGGATCGTCGAGTGCTACCGCGAGGCGTTCGGCGTCGAGGTGCTGACGAACGCCGAAGAGCAACGCGTCGAGGCGCGCGAGGACGGCGGCGTGCGCCTGACGATCGAGCGCGACGGCGCGGAGGAAGTCGTCGAGGCAGATCAGTTGTTCTGTTTCACCGGCCGCGCGCCGACCGTCGAGGGCCTCGGCTTCGAGCACACTCGGATCGACCCCGGCGAGGGATGGATCGACCCGGGGACGCTCCGGGCGCGCGACGACCCGTCGGTGTTCGCGGCGGGCGACGTCGTGGGCGAGCGGCTGCTCCTCCACACCGCGAAGGAGGAGGGGCAGGTCGCGGCCCGCAACGTCCTCGCGGACTGGCGCGGTGAGGACCTAGAGACCTACGATCCGACCACGCATCACGTCATCTTCGCCGCGGCCGGCGTCTACCCGTACATCACTGTCGGCATGACTCTCGGGGAGGCCGAGGACGCCGGCCGCGACGTCGTGACGGCGTCACGCGAGGCGAGCGACGACGGCGTCTTCCGAACGAAGAACGCCGCTCGCGGACGGGCGAAGCTCGTCGTCGATGCGAGCGACGGGACCGTGCTCGGCTACCACGGCTGGCACTACGAGGCGGACGTGATGGCGAAGACGATGCAGGTGATCGTCGAGACCGGGATGGACGTCCGCGACGTCCCCGACCGAGCGTTCCACCCGACGACGCCGGAGATCATCGACGGGCTGGTGCGCGAGGCGGCCGCGGAACTGGAATAGCGGGGCTAACAGGCGGCTGGCTAGGGGTAGCGGGACCGCACGCGGGTCGCCGCCGATTTCGCAGGGCGCGCGCGGGGCGGGCGATCAGGGCACGCCCCGGGGTGTGCGCGGCTTCGCGGTTGAACGTTCGTCTCTCAGGCGACCGTACAGCCACCCGAATACTCGACGTCCTCGACGGTGTCGATGGCGGGGTCGTCGCCGCACACCGGACAGTCGGGGTTCGCGGCGATCGGCACCTCCTCGAAGCCGACGTCCGCGGCGTCGTAGTGGAGCATCCTCCCCGTCAAGAGGTCGCCAGTCCCGAGGATCGACTTCACGGCCTCGGTGGCCTGCAAGCACCCGACGGTCCCGGGGAGCACGCCCAAGACGCCCGCGGTCGCGCAGTCGGGGACGGTCCCCTCCTCGGGGGCTTCGGGGAAGACGCACCGATAGCAGGGACCGTCGGGCGTGACGGTGATCGCCTGCCCCTCGAATCGGTAGATCGCGCCGTGGCTGAACGGCACGCCCGCGAGCACGCAGGCGTCGTTGACGAGGTAGCGCGTCCCGAAGTTGTCCGTGCAGTCGACGACGAAGTCCCGATCGGCGAGCAGGTCGGCGGCGTTCTCGCGCGTGAGGCGAACCTCGTGGCCCTCGAAGTCGATATCGGGGTTCAAGTCCTCGACGTAGCGTCGAGCGGAATCGACTTTGGGCGTGCCGACGTCCGCGTCGCGGTGGATGATCTGTCGCTGGAGGTTCGAGCGTTCCACGGCGTCGTCGTCGACGACGGCGAGGTGACCGACGCCCGCGGCCGCGAGGTACTCGATGACGGGCGAGCCGAGACCGCCCGCGCCGACCACGAGGACGTCGGCGTCGAGCAGCGCGGCCTGCCCCTCGGGACCGACGTCGTCCATGATGATGTGCCGGGAGTACCGGTCGAGCTGAGTGGGATCGAGGTTGAGACCGGCCATACGCGTGCATGGGCGGGGAGGGCCTAACGGGTGTCGGTGGCGGCGACTGCGCGGGCGGTCGAGAGTCGCGACGGCGGCCGCGACGGCGGCGAACGGCCCGGCGGGCGCGCTCGTCCGCTCGGATCACATGCCGTCCGCTGAAACCCCCGCGTGCTACACGTAGTCGTTCCAGAGTGGGATATCCGCGTACCGATCGCCTCGGTCCGGGAACGGCACGACCACGACGTCGTCGGCGTCGAGGTCGCCCCGATCGGCGAGGCGCGTCACGGCCGCGAGCGCGCCCCCCGAGGAGGCGCCGACGAGGAACTCGCCGTCCACGCGGAGGTGCGCGTCGACGGTGTCGCGGTCGTACTGCCCGGTCGCGTGGATCACGGGGTCGCGTGCGGCGTACCGCTCGCGGAGACACCGCGCCTCGTAGTAGGCGTCCGCGGTCGGCACCGAGAGCACGTCGTCGAGTTCGTCGCGCGCGTAGACGCCGGGATCGTGGTAGCGCGACCCGCAGACGTATTTGAGGCCGTCGATGCCGTGACGCGGCTCCGCGGGCTCGTAGCCGACGACGGTGACGTCGCCGCGCTCGCGAAGCGCGCGCCCGACGCCCGTGACCGTCCCGCCGGATCCCGCGCCCGCGACGAAGTGCGTGACGCGCCCGTTCGTCTGCGCGTGGATCTCCGGCCCGGTCGTACGCTCGTGGACCGCCGGGTTCGCCGGATTCCCGTACTGATTGGGCATGTACGCGCCCCGCGCGGCGACGCGCCGGTCCGCGAGATCGAGCATCGTCTCGTAATCCTCAGCGTACGTCACGCTCCCGCCCGCCGCCCGGATCGCCTCGGCCTTCTGAGCGGGCGCTTCCTCCGGCATCACGATCTCGACGTCGTAGCCGCGCGCGACGCCGAGACGTGCCAGCGCCGTCCCCGTGTTCCCCGACGAAGGCTCGACAACGAGCGTCCCGTCGTCGAGTTCGCCGTCCGCCGCCGCGGCGTCCAGCATCGAGCGCGCGATGCGAGTCTTCACCGAACCGCCGCCGTACGGCTGGGCGTGGAGGTTGTACCACTCCGGCTTCGCGTACACCTCGCAGGCGACCTCGGGGTGGTCGATCTCGAAGAGCGGCGTCTCCCCGATGTGCGACTCGTCGATGGGTGGCGCATCCGCCATCGACGGGAGTTGGTGAGCGCGAGTAGTAAAGGAACGGGCCAGCGAAGGCGAGTGGGCCCTGGCGGATTTGAACCACCGATCACCCGGTGTCCCACAGCCGGACGTATTGTCACTGGGCTGGTATGAGCCGGGGGCTGTAAACCAGACTGAGCTAAGGGCCCTCGTCTCCGGATATCTGTCGCGTCGTCTTTAGCGTGTCGGGTTCCACGAAGGAGGAACGAGATGCGTTTCTGACTGAGCGTCCGTCCGTCACAAAAGAACGCCGTATGCAGGACACGTCGTGTCCTGCATGCGCACGAGGCGCTTCGCGTCTCGTGAAGCGACGAACGAGGAGAGGAGCGCCATCATCAGAAACGCGGAGCGTTCCTGATCGGCCGTAAATTCCCTCCAGAACTCACGCCGCCACCAGGGCTCGAACCTGGGACAACCTGGGTAACAACCAGGTGCTCTACCAACTGAGCTATGGCGGCTTGCTCGCACTCCATCGTAGCGGCGTCGTTCAAATATGGCTTTCGTTTTCCCCCGGCGCGACCACCGACGGTTTTTGAAGCGCGGCGGGCGTAACGCCGCCATGACCGAGACGGAAGCCGTGTTGGCGGCGGTCCGGGAGCGCGTGGATCCGACGGCCGCGGAGCGCGAGCGCCTGTCGACGGCGGCCGAGCGACTCGTGGAGCGCGCGGAGGACGCGCTCGCCGCGCGCGATCTCGACGCGGACGTCGTTCGCGTGGGGAGCACGGCTCGCGGGACGTGGGTCCGCGGCGACCGCGACATCGACGTCTTCGTGCGCTTCTCGCCGTCGCTCGACCGCGAGGAGCTGGAGACGTCCGGTCTCGCGGTCGGGAACGCCGTCCTCCCGGACGGTCACGAGGAGTACGCCGAACACCCCTACGTGAAGGGGGAGTTCGAGGGCTACGACGTCGATCTCGTGCCCTGCTACGCCGTCGAGTCGGCGCGGGACATCCAGTCGGCGGTCGATCGCACGCCGTTCCACACCGAATACCTCGAAGTGCGCCTCGACGACGAGCTCGCGGCCGACGTCCGGCTCTGCAAGCAGTTCCTCAAGGGGATCGGCGCGTACGGCTCGGATCTGAAGACGGAGGGGTTCTCGGGCTACCTCACGGAACTCCTCGTCCTCGAATACGGCGGATTCGAGGCGTTGCTGGAGGCGGCGGCGACGGAGTGGCATCCGCCGGTGACGCTCGATCCGGAGGACCACGCCGACGCGTCGTTCGACGACCCGCTCGTCGTCATCGATCCGACCGATCCCGAGCGGAACGTCGCGGCCGTGGTCTCCGCGGCGAACGTCGCGCGCCTCCAGCACTACGCGCGACGCTTCCGCGAGGACCCCCGCGAGAGCTACTTCTTCTCCTCGCCGCGCGAGCCGCTGACGGCCGAAGCGGTCAGGGAGGCGTTCGCCGACCGCGGGACGCGCGCGCTCGCCGTCCGCTTCGGCGACGACTCGCTCCTCGATCTCGTCGAGGATCAGCGCTACCCCCAGTTACGCCGATCGCTCGACGGTCTCGTCCGCGGGCTGGAGAAACGCGGCTTCGAGGTGCTGCGCGCCGCGACGTGGGCCGACGAGACGGCCGTCCTCTTCTGCGAGCTCTCGGTCGCGGAACTCCCGGGAATCGAGCGCCACCGCGGCCCGCCCGTCCACGTCGGCGAGCACGCCGAGGGGTTCTACCGGAAGTACGCGGACGACGCGGACGTCTACGGGCCGTACATCGACGGGGAGCGCTACGTCGTCGAGCGCGAGCGGTCGGTGACGAGCGCGGCGGCGTTCGCCGAGGAGGAGTTGGAGTCTGTCGCGCTCGGACACGCGGTCGAGCGGCTCGTCGAGACCGGGGAGTACGCGGTGCTCGCGGACGCGGACGTCTGCGTGCTCGCCGAGGAGTTCGGAGAGGAACTCGCGGCCTACTTCGAACCGAGACCGTGAGCGTCGCGGAGGTCGGCGAGGACGTCTTCGGCGTCGTCCATGGCGTCCCCGTCCGGTCCCTCCGGGACGAGACCGTCGAAGACCTCGTGGACTATGCCGACGCCCTCCGAGAGCGTGTCGAGGCTATACCCGCCTTCGAGGACGAAGCCGAGGTCGGCGCCACAGCGGTCAGCGAGATCGCGCACCCGCGTCGTGAGCGTGCCATACCCATCAGTAGAGACGTGCATCCGCGAGATGGGGTCGTGGCGGTGGGCGTCGAAGCCCGCGCTCACGAGGACGAGGTCGGGATCGAAGGACTCGATCGCGGGCGCGAACGCCTCGTCGAAGAGGAGGCAGTAGTCGGCGTCGCCGGCGCCCGCGGGGAGCGGCGCGTTCATCGTCGTCCCCTCACCGCCGCCCTCACCGATCTCCTCGATCTCGCCCGTGCCCGGGTAGAGACCGTCCTCGTGGATCGAGCCGTAGAAGACGTCGTCCCGGCCGTAGAAGATGTCCTGCGTGCCGTTGCCGTGGTGGACGTCCCAGTCGAAGACCGCGACGCGCTCGACGTCGCGCGTATCGAGTGCGTGCTGGCTCGCGACCGCCGCGTTGTTCAGGAAGCAAAAGCCCATGGCGTCGTCCGCGACGGCGTGATGCCCCGGCGGTCGGCCGAGCGAGAACGGCGTCGTGCGGCCGTCGTCGCCGTCGAGAGCGGCGTCGGCCACCCACATCGCTAAGCCCGCGGAGGCGAGCGCGGCGCGCCACGTCGCTTCGACGGCGACGGTGTCCGGGTCCCAGCTACCGCCACCGTCCGCACAGAACTCGCGGATCTCCTCGACGTAGTCCGCGTCGTGGACGGCGCGCGCGTCGTCCTCGATCGCCGGATCGGCGGTGACGTACTCGACGCCGTGGCGCTTCTGGAGGGCGCGCTCGATCGCGCGGATGCGATCCGGGTTCTCCGGGTGGCGAACGCCGGGATCGTGTTCTTCGCAGACGTCGCTGACGCCGAACTTCATTCCACGAGCTCGAAGTACGTCTCGACGTCTTCTGCCTGCACGGTGCGACGCCCGGCGTGGCGCGCGAGGGTCGCCGCACCGGAAGCGGCGTCCGCGGCGAACGTCTCGAGGCGCGCGGCGAGCGCGACACGAGCGTCCGCCGACACGCGGTACTCGTCCGGGATATCGAGGCGTGCGATGCGATCGACGGGCGCGACCGGGAGCGTCAGCGTATCGCGAGCGGGTGCGTCCGCGGCGTCGAGGCCGAAGTCCTCGACCATCAGGGTCTTGCGACCCGCGTCGGTCGCGTGCTCGGCGGCCTCCCGCGCGAGTTCCGCACCGCGGCGCTGGATGCGGCGGGCGAGTTCCTCCGCGGCGTCCGCGCTCACGCGGAGGTCGCCGGCTTCACGCCGGATCGCCGTGTCCACCGGCGCGAACGGGAGCTCGACACTCATACCGAGAAACGGGCGTGTACGACCCTTAACGTTTTCCGTCCCGGGTCGTGCGACGGCGGCCGCCACCACGCACTCGTGGGTGGCGGTGCTCCGTTCCCGACGGTCTGTGACTGACAATCCCCAGCGGGCACCGGCGGAAGACATCGCGGATCGGGAAGTCGACGCGAACGAGCGCGAAGCCGAGGACGCCGTCGGAGACCGACGCGCGGCCGCAGAGGAGTACCGCGAGGAGCGAATCAAGGAGGAGCGAAAGCACGAGGGCGAAGCCCGCTACCAGACCGCAACGGAGGAGGCGAACCCGGACGACTACCGGGACGACGAGGACTGGGACTAGCGGACTTCCTCGGCGTCGAGGCGGTCGTCGCGCAGCGTCCCGCGGACGGTCACGGTCTGGCCGAGCGTGACGTCCGCATTCGTCTCGACGCTCATCGTCTCCGTGCCGTCGTCGAGGATGACCGGATCGCGCGCCTGCACGACCGTCCCCGTGAACTCGACGTCCTCAGTGTCGGTCCCCGAGTCCGCGGCGGTGGTGTCCGTATGCCCGGACGCCGACTCCGGAGCGGTACCGTCCGCGTACGCGTCAAGCCCGGTCCTCTCGTCCGCACTCGACTCGGACTCCTCGACGGACGTCGTCGCGCCGTCCGCGAGTTCGACGACGCTCGCGCGCCACCCCGCGGAGGCCTCGATGTCGTCCTGCCAGCCGTCCTGAATCTCGACGTCCGTGAATAGCACCTCGTCGCCCGGCCCGATGTCGCGGTCTGCCTTCTCGCCCCAGAGCGCGACCCGGATGTCCCCGGAGTCGTCCTGCAGGCGGACGTTACGCACCTGCCCCTCGCTGCCGTCGTCGCGCTCGAACGTCCGCTTCTCGTCCACCGAGCGGATCACGCCCGCGATGTCCGCGACGTCGTCCATCTCGAGGTCGCCGATCGGCGTCGACTCCGGGACGAACTCGACGTCGTCGTCGACGGCCTCGACGGTCCCTTGGTTCCCGACGTGAAGCTCGATCGAGCCGTCGCGCTCGCGAACGTAGCCGTCGATGATCTCGACGACGTCGCCCGGTTCAAACGTCTCGACCGCCTCGGTTCCGTCGTCCCAGAGCGTCACCGTGACGCGGCCCGTCTCGTCGCCGAGCGAGAGGTTCGCCACGCGGCCCTGCGAGCCGTCGTCGCGATCGAACGTCCGAACGGCGTCCGTATCGAGGATCTCGCCCACGAGCGTGACGTCAGAGAGTCCCACCGAGAGGTCCTCGACGCGGTAGGCGTCCTGAATCTGGACGTCGACGTCGGTGTCCGGGTCGGGTTCGACGCGGTCGGCGCTCACCTCGACGCCGTTGTAGCCGTCCTTCGGCCGGCCGGCGACGCGGATGACGTCGCCGACCTGCAGTTCCGCCGCGGCGTTCGCGGCCTGCTCGTCCCACAGCGAGACGCGGACCGTCCCGCTCTCGTCCGCGACATCGACGTTGAGAACGCGGCCGTCCTCGGTGTCCTCCTCGTCGCGCTCGAACGTCCGAAGCTCGCCGACGGAGACGGCCTTCCCGACGAACTTCGCGTCGTCCATCTCGGGAGTGACGTCCGCGATGCCGTTCACCTCCCCGTCCTGCAGTTCGTGCGCGAGGAGCATGGCGGCCGTCTCGTCGTCCGCCAGCCCACCCATCTGCTCGACCTTCTCCGCGACGGCCTCGCGGAACTCGTCGAGGGAGACCTCGTCGGTCTCGAGGTCGGCGTACGTATCCTCTATCGCACCCATGATAATCGTAGTTCAGCCCAAGGTAGGCCCGCGCATAAGCGTTGTCCTTGCCCGTTTCCGGGCCGCTGTCGGTCTCTCATCGACAGTACGTGGGCGATCCATCCGTCTTGAACCTCCCGACGCCCCCGGGCGCAGGCGAACGGTGATACGTCGCGCCCGCCAACGGTGACGCGATGGACCCGCGACACCGACCCGGTCTCGCAGCGATCGGTCTCGCCGTCGTCATCCTCGCGCTCGCCGCCTCGTTCGCGTTCGTCGGCCACTCCGCGAACGCCGCCGGGACGAGCGAGACGCACGCGGTGGCCGACGGCGGCGACACGACCGCGACGAGGGCCGGACGGACAGTGAGCGGCGGGAGCGCGAGCGGCGACGCATCCGACGCCGGCGAGCACGACACCGACCCGTTCGCGCTCGCCGTCCGGAACGTGAGCGCCTGCGGGAGCACCTGTCGCGACGTCAGCGTCGCGCTCACCAACACCGGCCACCGAACCGCGCGGGACGTCCGCGTCGACGTCACCATCACCACGGCCGGCGACCGGATCTGGCACGACGAGCGGACCGTCGGCCTCCTTCACCGGAACGAAACCGTCACGCGAACCGAGGCGATCGACCTCGGCTACGTCGCCGCCGCGAGCGTGCAGGCGAACGGCGGGACCATCACCGTCCGCGCGACCGTGAACTCCAGTCTCGGGACCGACGTCATCACCCGCCAGCGCGACGTCGCGTGACGCGCGCGACCACCACCCACGGCGGCGGTCGAATCGTAACCGCTTTACGCACCCTGCGGCTACGAATGAGTGAGTCCGGATAGGGTAGTGGACTATCCTCTTGGCTTGCGGAGCCAGGGACCGGCGTTCAAATCGCCGTCCGGACGATACATTTCCGAGGACCAACCCGGCGAGCGACGCGTCGCGTCTGCTCGCCGGTCCGTCCGCGGTTATGCGGACCGGCGGCGATTTGAGCACGCGAGGCGAGCGAAGCGAAGTCTCGCCCTGTTCAAATCGCCGTCCGGACGTTCCTTCGCTTCGCTACGCGACGAGCCGAAGGCTCGTCGCTTCGTTCAGTCACGTCCGGACTCCGGAGGACACGACGTGCCCTCCGTGCCTCCGGCTCTCGCCGGAGACTCCGCGAGACGCGAAGCGTCTCGCTTGCCCACGCGCGCCGACGGCGCGCGTGGACGCCGTCCGGACGCCTCGCGTAGTCGGCCTCGACTCCGGATTCGCGTAGTCGGCCTCAGCGTGGTCGTTCGACCTCTCGTTCGCCACGTGACGCCACGCCTTTCTCCGCGCGACGTGAAACTAGAGTATGGACGAGAGTGTGCGCGCCGGCGTCGCGGCGTTCGATAGCGGCGAGTACGCCGCCGCGCGCGACGTCTGGCGCGAGGCGGGCGGAGACATCGCCGACGATCTCGGCGACGCCGCGGCCGTGATCGTTCGCGGTCGCGCCGCGTCGGTCGACGGTCTCGCGGCGGACGTGCGGGCGGCGGGCGAGGCGCTGTCGGGGTTCGACGGGAAACGGGGGGTGAGTGTCGCGGATCTCCGCGGATACCTCGAAACCGCCGCGGACGATCCCGCGGTGCTGGAGCGCCGCCGACCACCGGCGCTCACCGTCGACGGCGAGCCGATAGCGCTCGATGATCTCGCCATCGAGGAGGTGTTCGCGCTCGCGCCGGCGCTCGCGGACGCGGTCGGCGGCGAGCGCGAGCGCATCGAGAAGGCCGTCGAATACGCGCGTGCGGATCTCGACGAATCGGGAACGAGCGCGTTCGTGACGCTGTGCTACGACGTCGTGACGGATCCCGAAGCGCGACCGATCGCGTATCAGCGGCTCGTCGAGCGCGTGGATCGCCGCGAGACACGCGAGACGGACGTCGAAGGGTTGTTCGGTTAGGGTTCGGGGAGGAGGAGGTACGCGGCGACGGCGAGGCAGGCGGCACCGAGCGCGCGGACGAGCCACGTCGCGCGGGACGACGCCAGCCCGTCGTCACCGTACTGGCCCGTCCGATCGGAGGTCGTCGCGCCGAGCGCGCTCAGGCGGAGGACGACCGTCGGACGGACGAGACAGAGCACGCCGAGCGCGGCACCGAGACCGATCGCGAGCGCGGTGCGCGGCTCCACGTTACTCGCGGAGGCGCTCGATGCGCTTCTCGACGGGCGGGTGCGTGGCGACGAGCCGCGTGAAGATGGAGCGCTCGTCGTCGTCGAAGATGCAGAGCGCGCCGACCTGATCGGTGACGCCCGCGCTCGACTGCCCGCGACCGCGACCGCGGCCCGAGGCGGGACCGGACTGGCCACGGCCGCGGCGCTGGCTGGTGGTCGTCCCGGCGCTCGGATTCTCGTTGCCGCGCTGGATCTTCTCCAGCGCGCGGGCGAGCGGTTCGCCGCTGCCGACGTACCGCTTGGCGTCGGCGTCCGCGACGTACTCGCGATAGCGGCTGATCGCGAGGACGAACAGCATCACGACGAACTGGACGACGCTCCCGACGACCATCGAGAGGAAGAAGTCGGCGAGGTCGTTGTCGCCGGAGAGGAGGACGAGCCACTGCGCGGCGATACCGACGATGGAGGCGATCCCCTGCCCGACGACCATCGTGACGACGTCGCGGTTCTTCACGTGCGAGAGCTCGTGCGCGAGAACGCCCTCGAGTTCGTCGCCGTCGAGGGTGCTCGCGAGTTCGTTCGAGACGACGACGGTGCTCGCGCCCTTGCGGCCGACGGCGAAGGCGTTCGGCACGCCCATGTCCGCGACCATCAGCTGGGGTTTCTCGATGCCCATGTCGGTGGCGAGCGATTCGACGCGGCGGTGGACGTCCGCCCACCGGCCCGATTCGGGCATCTCCTCGGCGCCGACGGAGCGCAACGCCGACCACTTGCCGATCTTGTACTGGACGCCGACGAGCGCGACGCTCCCGAGGAGCACGAGGACGAGCGGAACGCCCATGGCGTACGCGACGGCGGCGACGACGACGTAGAACGCGAAGAGAATCGCGCCCACGACCGCCATCCGGAGTTTCAATCCGGTATATCTCATGGACGTGGCTATGGGGTCTATATCGGATAAGTCGGGTGGTCGCGTCTCGGGATCGGAGACATCAGAAGAGCGTCGAGACAGGGAGCGGAACTCCGGCGGAGGGACAGGGCGCTCAGACGTCGTCTTTCGGTTCGCCCTGATTCGTGTACTCCGCGGAGTTGTCCTGCGGCTCGTAGCCGAGGACGTCCTTCGCGCGTTCGAGCGAGTAGTATTTCCGGTCGTTGTCGCTGATGCCGTAGACGATCTCGTAGCCGTAGTCGGCTTCGATGCAGCGCTCGAAGAGGTGCGCGCAGTCCCGATACGAGAGCCACATCGCCTGCCCGCGCTCGTAGTCGATCGGCGGATGACCCTTCGTGAGGTTGCCGATGCGGACGCAGGCGACCGAGAGACCGCGCTCGTCGTGGTAATACCTCCCCAGCGTCTCGCCGGCGGCCTTCGAGACGCCGTAGAGGTTGCTGGGTCGGGGGAGTTCGGTGCCGTCGAGGCGGTAGTCGTCGTGTGCGCGGTAGAGTTCGGGCTTGCGGTCGGTCTCGTAGTGGCCGACGGCGTGGTTCGAGGAGGCGAAGACGACGCGGTCGACGCCGGTCTCGACGGCGGCCTCGTAGACGGTCTGCGTGCCGTCGATGTTGTTCCGGAGGACGGAGTCCCACGGCGCATCGGGGCGCGGGTCGCCGGCGAGGTGGACGACCGTGTCCACGTCCGCCATGGCGTCGCGGACGGTCTCGTCGTCGGTGACGTCGCCGATGACGAACTCGTGGTCAGTCTCCTCGGCGGGCGGGTCGCGATCGAACAGCCGCCACTCGTACGCGTCGCCGATACCACCCAGTACCGCCTGCCCGACGCGTCCCTCCGCGCCCGTGAGGAGAACCCGTTCGTCCATTCGAGTCGGAATGGGGCGGCGAGGATAAAGTAAGACGCGGTTCGTCAGGCGTCCACGACCGTCGCGCGGGGGGAGCCAGCGTCACCGTCATCGTCGCCGTCGCCCGTCTCGGCGGCGTCGCTACCGTCGTCCGCGCCGCGGAGTTGGCGGTAGCACGCGGCGAGGAGCGCCTGCAGGAAGACCGCCCAGACGGCACCGAGGAGGGCGGTGAGCACCCAGCCGGCGACGGTCGCCATGGGGAGGAACACGCCGATTATCCCGGCGATAACGCCGTAGACGACGGCGGGGACGAGGAGGGCGACGAGGAGCCGCCAGCGGTGGCCCGTCGCGAGGTCCCACGAGGACTGCATCGCGGTGAACGCGGTCTCGTCCTCGACGACGACGTAGATGGGGACGAACGCGAGCCCGAGCGCGAGGTAGATGCCCGGGATCACGAGGAGGACGAACCCGATCGTCACGAGGATCCCGACGACGATCGAGGCGACGATCCACCAGCCGAACGCGGGACCGATGCGGCGCGTGAAGAACGCCGCGGGGACGCGGTCGGTGACGTCGCTCACCATCGAGCGGACGACGACGAGCCCGAGGTAGACGACGAGGAGGTAGCTGATGAGACCGAGTACGGCGTTGACCAGCGTTCCGAACGGGAGGAGGATCGGCGTGACGGCCGACGGCGGGACGCGCGTCGCGCCGGCCGCGCTCATGTTCGTCATGAACAGCGTGGCGAGCAACTGGAGGACGAAGAACGCGCCCGCGAGCGTCAGCCCGGCCCGCGTGAGGGTCCGGCCGACGGCCGTTTCGAGCGCGTCACCGATGTTCAGGGACATTTCCATCCGGGGATTCAGTATCGCGTTCCTTGATTCTTCCCCCCAGAACGGGCGCCGAGGGGGTCTCAGAGGTCCTGTTCGGCTGTCGGCTGCGGCGTGACGGACCCGTCGTCCGAGTCGGCGGGGCCGTCAGTCGCGCCGTCGTCGCCTGCGTCGTCCGCGACGAGCTGGTGGTAGCAGGCGGCGGTCACGGCGACGTTCAGCACGGTGAAGTAGGCGGAGAGGAGCGCGTTGACGAGGGAGTAGACGGCCGAGAACATCCCGAAGGCGAGGCCGACGGCGTTGACGACGGTTCCGGTGACGACGACGAAGGCGAGACCGATGGCGAACAGGCGTAGACGGTTCCCGCGCGTGAGCCGCCAGGACGCCTTCAGCGCGGTGACGACGCCGTCGTCCTCGGCGGCGATCCGGAGGGGGGCGAACCAGAACGCGACGGCGAGGAAGACGAAGACGACCCACCCGAGGACGGGAACGACGTTGACGAACGCGACGACGAACGTGACGACGCCCAGCGCGAGGAGGTGGCCGAACGCGCCGAGCGCGCGGTGCGTGAAGAGGTCTGTCGTGACGTGCGCGGCGTCGTCGACGAACGCCCGGTAGAGCGCGGCGACGACGAAGACGTAGCCGAGCGCGAGCACGACCGCGAGGAGGGCGGCGACGCCCGATCCGATCGGGAGCGCGGGGCCAGTCCGTGAGAGGGCGACGGTGGAGGGCAATCGCCCCCGATAGCGATGGAGGTAGTTCACCGCGACGGTCGGGACGAACGAGCCGAGGAGACCCTGGAAGACGAACTGGACGGCGACGAAGGCGAGCGCGACGCGCGTCACGCTGCGCCGGAGGCCGTCTTCGAGGGCGGCGCCGATGTTCAGGGTCATGACGATAGCTCGTTTCCCGACGCTCATCGTTCTTGTCCCGCGCGGCGCGATGACAACGTCCTTGGATCGCGCGAGCGTACTCCACGCATGGTCAGCGACGCCGAGGAGGCGGCTTTCGAGGTCGGCATCAAGTTCGGGGCGCTCTACCACCAGTTCGCGGGGACGCCGGTCAGCCCTGCGAGCGCGGGCAGTCTCGAAACCGCCATCGAAGAGTCGATCGAGAATCAGCCTCACTGCGTCGGCGTGACCGTGGACGTCCTCGAGGACCGGCTCGCCGCCGCGCTCGCGGACTCGCCCGCCGACTACACGGAGCTGACGGGCGAGTTCATGGAGGTCGAAGTCGTCGTCGACTACGAGGGGGTCGAGGCGGTCGCGCGGATGGCGATGCGCGACGGCTACCCGTTGATGGAACTCGTCGAGACCGAGGGGTAGGCGGGACCGAGCGAACGCGAGGGGCGGCGGAGCGGTGCGGCGAGCGCGTTTCGGGGTGGACTTTTAAAATACGGGGGTGCGTAGCACGCCCCATGAGTCAATCGGGGTTGGACGACGAGGAGCTGTTCGGCGAGGCGGCGACGGAGATCCGCGCGGACGTCGAGGATCACCTCGCGTCGGCGCGCGACGCGCTCCCGGAGGCATCGGCTGTATGGGATGTCGAGGCGGACAACACGCTCGGCGTGCTGAACGGCCTGCGGACCGCGCTCGCCGTCGACGAAGTGCAGGACCACCTGCGCGACGCGAAGAAGTGGTACACCATCGGTGAGCGCGCGGACGCCTTCGAGGACGCCGCGGATCTGGAGAACGAGATCGAGGCGATCGAGGACGTCCTCGACGACCTCGAAGACGTGAGCGACGCGGTGGGCGACCTCGCCTCCGCGATTCCCGAGCTTCGCGGGGAGCTAGAGGAGATCCACGCGGAGGGCGACGAAGGGGAGGTGGACGAAGACGACGACGCGTAGGCGGAGAAGGCGACGACGACGAGGGCGAGGAGGCGGGACTTAGCGGTGTGGCACCGGATCGTGCTCGCGCGCGACGACCGCGTCCGCGAGGTCGCAGAGCGACTCGGTGGCGAGCGAGAGCAGTTCCGCGCCGCGCTCGGCGGTGTCCTCGCCGGGGTCGCCGACGACGCCGTTCTCGCTGAACTCGGCGGAATCGTGCGCGAGATTGACGCTCGACACCCACTCCCCCCAGCGCTCGCTTCCGCTCTCGCGCGCGTCGGCGACGCGGTCCTCGCGGACGAGATCGGGGTCGGCGTGGCGGAGGAACGCGGTTTCGAGGGGACCGGCGTGGCCCATGTCCGAGGAGTGATCGCCGACGGCCTCGAACCACGTGAACGGGACGGCGTAGGCGTCGTCGTGGCGGCTGATCGTCGCGGCGGCCTCGCCGAGCGCGGGGACGTTCCCGCCGTGGCCGTTGACGAGGACGACGTCCGTCCAGCCGTGGTGGGCGAGCGAGGCGACGACGTCCCGGACGTAGGCCCGGAAGGTGTCGGGGGCGACCCAGAGCGTGCCGGTGAACTGCCGGTGCTCCTCGGAGATCCCGATCGAAACGGTGGGCGCGACGACCGCGGTGCCGCGATACGCGTCGGCGGCGCGCTCGGCGACGGTCTCGGCCGTGAACGCGTCGGTTCCGAGCGGGGCGTGCGGGCCGTGCTGTTCGGTGCTACCGACCGGGAGGAAGGCGACGTCGACGTCGGCGGCGTCGGCGTCGGTCCACGTGCGTCCGCGAGGCGCATACGCCCGTCGACGGACGCGTACGACTTGTAGTCCGGGGATCGATCGATCGCGAGTGTGTTCCGGTGCGAGGGACTCCGGGAATGGGGGGCGTGGGACGTCCACGACGCATTCGTATCTATTTTCGTATAGGTGGGAGGCCAGTATAACTAAGATGGATAACGTTCTACCGGCGTAGTAAGTATGCCGGACTGCCAGAACTGTGGGTCCTTCGTGACCGACGCGTACGCACGGGTGTTCACACCGGACGGCCACAACGCCCCGCGCGTCTGTCCGAACTGCGAAGACAAGATCCGGGACGGTGCCGAAGTCCGCGAAGCGCGTTCGACGCGACGTACTTGAAGTGCTATGGGGCGGGTGTCGCGCGGACGGGATGAGCCCGCACGTCGACCGTGCGGCCGCACCTCACCCGTTCTTTAGGTAAGCCTAAAACGGTAAAAGCGTTTCGCCGTTCCGTCACTCGAAGCCGAAGGTCTCCTCGTCCGCGCTCCCGTCGAACGCGTCCTCGATCGCCGCGCGGATCTCGTCGAGCGGCGGTTGATCGCGCGACGGGTCGAGCGGGTGCTCGCCGATCCACCGATAGCGGATCGTCCGGTCCGTATCGAGGAGGAAGACAGACCGCTTCGGACGGCGGAAGACCCCGAAGGCCCGGTAGCCGACGCCGAACGCCCGCGTCAGTTCGAGGTCGCGGTCGGCGTACAGGGGGAAGTCGAGGTCGAGGTAGTCGATGAACTTCCGGTGGGTCGTCACGCGGGAGGGCGAGACGCCGACGACCCGCACGCGGTCGTCGTTCGCGAACCAGCCGTAGTCGCGAAACGAACACCACTCCGATACGCAGTCCGGGCTGAAATCGTTCGCGTAGAACGCGAGGAGCGTCGGGCGCTCGGCGGTCAGCGACGAGAGCGCGACGTCCGCGACGGACCCATCCGATCGGACGAGCGTGGCCGTCAGGTCGGGGGCGGCGTCGCCCACCGCGAGCGCTTCGCTCATGGTTGCGTGCAGGGGTTCATGTGGCAAGTGCGTTCTGCCCGTGCGGGCCGGACCGCCGGACCGGACTCCGAAGCCCCTTTGCTCGCCGATGCCCTCCTCTCGGCCATGACCTTCCACGTCGGCGCGCACGTCTCCATCGCGGGCTCGAAGACCTCGGGCGACCCCGACACCCCGCCCGGCGACGGCATCGAGAACGCCGTCTGGCGACAGCGCAACGTCGGGGGGAACTGCGGGCAGGTGTTCACGCACTCCCCGCAGGTCTGGCAGTCCCCGAACGTCGGCGATGATGAGGCCGCGGCGTTCCGCGAGGCCAGCAATGAGCACGACGTCGGCCCGTGGGTCATCCACACCTCCTACCTCGTCAACCTCTGCACGCCCAAGGACGACCTCCGCGAGAAGTCTCGGACGGCGATGCAGGAGGAGGTGGACGCCGCCGCGAAACTCGGCATCCCCTACGTGAACGTCCATCTCGGCGCGCACACCGGCGCGGGCGTCGAGCAGGGCTTGGAGAACGCGGCGTCCGTCATCGACTCCCTCGACGTCCCCGACGACGTCACCATCCTCATCGAGAGCGACGCGGGGAGCGGCACGAAACTCGGCGGCGACTTCGAGCACCTCGCGACCGTCCTCGACCTCGCCGAGACCGACCTCGACATCTGCCTCGACACCGCCCACGCGTTCGCCGCGGGCTACGATCTCTCCACCCCGCAGGCGTCGCCGACACCCTCGACGAACTCGACGACGTCGTCGGTCTGGAGCACCTCCAGTACGTCCACCTCAACGACTCGAAGCACGAGTGCGACACGAACAAGGACGAGCACGCGCACATCGGCGACGGCTACATCGGCGATGACGGTTTCGAGGCGTTCCTCACCCACGACGCGATCCGCGACGTCCCACTCGCGCTCGAGACGCCGACGGAGGACGGGCGCTCGTACGCGTGGAACATCGAGCACGTGCGAGAGTTGCGTCACGCCGAGTAGCACGAGGCGTGGCGATACGGCGAGCGCGAGCGAAGCGAGACGCGTGACGACGAGCAGTAG
>NZ_BATA01000011.1 GCF_000474235.1 Halarchaeum acidiphilum MH1-52-1 | reverse complement strand
CGCGAAGGCGAACAAGAAGCGCTTCAAGCAGTACAAGTCCGCGGTGCGCGAGGACGTCGATCGACCGATGCTCGAACGCGTCTGTCCGCCCGGCACCGTCCTCGAGGACGTCCACTTCGAGTACCATCAGGACGGCAAGACGTTCGGGCGCTCGCTCGGCACCTACGCGCTCCTCGTCGCCGTCCCCGGCGAGCGCGAACTCGGGACCGTCACGGACGTCGCCATCACCGATCACGGCTATCGCTCCGTTACCGGCGTGCCGTACCCGCTGGATCCGAACGAGGCGTCGATGGACGAACTCCGCGCGATCCCCGGCGTCGGCTCGGGCACCGCGGGCGACATCGTCGTCAATCGGCCGTACGCGTCGCCGACGGAGGTGCCGGGCGACGCGGATCTCGCGCGCTTCACGCGCGGGTAGTCCCGCGGCCCGACCACGCGACACGCGTCCCGTCGACTAGGTAGAATTATTATGGACTATCCCGATACCCCAACGAGGGTCTCACAGTGGAAATCTCTGATCAGCTCCTCTGTCTGTTCAACGCCGAAGTCACCGTCAGCGACGACGAGTACGTCGTCCGCATCCCGACCAGCGAGATCGAGGCCGGCTCCGTCGATCCCGGCGAGATCTACCGCGTCGCGCTCATCGATCGCGAGGACGCCGGCGCCACCGGTAGTTCGTCCTCGTCCACCGGATCCGGCGGCGCGAGCGCGTCCGCCTCGGGGGGTCCCCAGCCGCCCGTCGAGGAGGGCGAGATACGATACGTCGAGATCGAGGACATCGGCAAGCAGGGCGACGGCATCGCGCGCGTCGAGCGCGGCTACGTCATCATCGTCCCCGGCGTCGAGGTCGGCGAGCGCGTGAAAGTCGAGATCACGCAGGTGAAGTCCAACTTCGCCGTCGGCGAGACGATCGACGACGACGCCGACGAGGAGTAACCGCACTCTCTCGCCGTCCTCTCCGCTGCGTCGTCGAACGCGCTACTCGTAGCGCGTCCCGTCCGGGCGCTTGGCGCCCTCCGAATCGTGGACGACCGTCTCATCCGGATCCGGGTTCGCCGGCTCGTAGGTGTCGCGGACGGCGATCGCCTCCTCTAGCTCCGTCACGGCGCGCTCCTTCAGCGACGCCGCGAGTTCCGCGGCGTCCGCGCGCGAGATATCGCGACCCAGCCCCTCGCACTCGTGGGCGCGCACCATCCCCGCCTCGTCGACGGCCTCGCCCATCGGTTGGCTCGTCCCGCCGAGCGCCACCGAGAACGGATAGGTGCGACAGATGAGCGGGCGGTGCTCGTGGACGGTACACGCGCCGCTTCGAGAGCCATCACCGTCCTCGTAAAAGGTGCAGTCTCCGCACTCGTCCGTCTGGAGCGCCCACTCGAAGGTCTCCCCATCCCCCTCGGAATCGAGACCGAACGGCATCGGGCGCGCGACGTCGCGCCACTCCGAGTCCGCCGCGTCGGCCAGTTCGCGAACCTCGTCCGGGAACACCGTCGCCGTGTGCTCCTCCTCGCCGAGACCCTTACAGCACCCCCCGCAGCGCGTGCACTCGAAGCCGATCTCCTCGATGGCGTCCGCGAGGGCGGACACCGACAGATCGCGCGCGCGGTCGAGTTCGTCTTCGAGGCGCTCCATACGCGCACGTCGGCGCGAGTTCGGAAAAGCGTCCCGCTCGCCCTCGCCCGCCTCCGATTCGCGGAGCCGTCCCCCGGCCTACGCGCGCGGCTTCGCTCCGACGACTTCCCCGTCCGCCCTCGTCACCGTCACGCGTCCCTCCGTGTCGAGCTTTTCGAGGTGCGCGCGAACGGTCGCGACGGCGAGGTCGCGGTACTCGCCGAGGGCCGCGTCGTACGCCGCGTCCAATACCCCGTCGATGGTCCGCGCGCCGCCCTCGACGGCCGCGAGGACGCGCCGTTCGCGCTCGCGGCGGTGCGCGATGACTCCGGCGAGGCGCTCGCGCGGGCGCCCGATCGGCCCGCCGTGTCCGGGGTGGAGCCGCGCGGGATCGCGGACGGAGAGCCGCCGGAGACCCGTGAGATACGCGCGCATGTCGCCGTCGGGACCGATGGCGACGCTCCCGCCGGCGCGACAGCAGTCGCCGACGAGGTAGTCGTCGCCGCGCGCGAACGCGACGTGGTCGGGGGCGTGACCGGGCGTCGCCACGACGTCGAGCGACTCCACCGAATCGCCGTCGCGGTACGTCCGATCCGGGGTGACGCCGGTCGCGTCGACGAAGCGCTCGACGAACGAGGCGTGCGCCCAGACGGTCGCGTCGCTCGCGTCGGCGTAGTGCGCGAGCGCGCCGACGTGGTCGGGGTGCGCGTGCGTGGCGACGACGTGCGCGACGCCGTCGACGAGGGCGTCGAGGCGATCGTGGCGCGCGCCGGGATCGACGAGGACGCCGTCGACGACGTACGCGTTCGTCCGGCCGGTGGGCGCGGGCGGATCGACGGGAATCGACACGCGCTCGATGCCGGAACCGGACACGGGAGCGCTAGTGATCGAGGAAGTAGACCTGCTTGCGCGCGTCGCGGAAACTGTATCGGGAGTCGACGAGGTCGGCCTCGTCGAGGCGATTGAGGGCGTATCGAACGGTGCGATCCGGCAGCAGCGACTCCTCGGCGAGTTGGCCCTGCGAGAGCGGCTCGTCGGCTTCGAGGACCTTGGCGACGAGCTTCGCGCTCGGGGGGAGTTCGCGGAGGCGCTCGCGGAACTCCTCGTCGTTCTGTATCGGTGATTGTCGCTGCTCTCCCGTCGTACTCATGCCAGTAAATCGCACACAGCCGTAGATAAAGGTTGGTACTTTCGGCCGCCCCTCGCCTTATACAATATAAGGGCAACGACGTCGCCCGGGTCCGCGATCCCGCCGGCCGATCGCGGCGTCGCGCATCCAGTATCGTTTTATTTCCCCGCCGAAGTAGAACAGGTAGACCGTGAAGGGACAGGAGTGGTATCAGGCCGACGAGGTCGCGGCGGAGTACGAGGACAAGCGCTTCTCCGGTGGCGGCCGGCTCATCGACCGCCGCGAGAAAGGTGCGGTCCTCGACGCCCTCGCGCCCCTCGACGGCAAGCGGGTGCTCGAGGTCGCCTGCGGGACCGGTCGGTTCACCGTCCTCTGCGCCGAGCGCGGCGCGGACATCACCGGCATGGACATCTCGGACGCGATGCTCCGCGAGGGCCGCGAGAAGGCCCGCGCGGCCGGCGTCGCCGACCATCTCGAGTTCATGCGCGGCGACGCCGCCCGCCTCCCGTTCCCCGACGACTACTTCGACGCCGTCTTCGCGATGCGCTTCTTCCACCTCGCCGACACCCCCGCGAAGTTCCTCAGCGAGATGGCGCGCGTCTCGAAGGCCGACGTCTTCTTCGACACCTTCAACCGCTACAGCACGCGCTCGCTCTACAACTCCCTCCTCCCGATGGGTTCGCGGCTCTACTCGACGAGCGAGGTCCACGACCTCCTCCGCGGCGCCGGCCTCACCCTCCGCAGCGACGCGCACGACTTCGTCCTCCCCTACGGCTTCTATCGGCAACTCCCCGGGTGGCTCGCCGATCCGATCCGCGACGCGGACGTCGCCCTCGGCGACTCCCCGATCGGGGAGTACCTCGCGTCCGTCTCCTACTGGCACGCGCACGTGTGACGCCGCTCCGCGGCGCTTTTACGCCCGGCCGCGCTCGGTAGGGCTATGGAGTTATCGGTGGTCGTCCCGACCCTGAACGCCCGTCGGCGCCTCGCCCGCGTCCTCGACGCGCTCGAGGCCCGCCTGCCCGCCGTCGAGGTCGTCGTCGTGAACGGCCCGTCCAGCGACGGCACGTCGGGACTCGTCCGCGACCACCCGGCCGTCGACGTCCTCCTCGAACTCCCGGAACGGAACCTCAACGCCTCTCGGAACGCCGGACTCGCCGTCGCGAACGGCGACGTCATCGCCCTCCTCGATCACGGCTCCGTCGTCCGCGACGAGTGGTACGACGCGCTCGTCGCGGCCGTCGAGTCGGGCGCCGACGTCGTCACGGGTCCCGTCCACCGCGCCGTCTCCGGCGGCGTCACCACCGAGGAGCGCGAGCACGAGACCGTCGCCGGCCGCGACGTCCAGTACTTCGACGGCGGGAACGTCGCGTTCACCCGCGAGGCCGCGACGGCCATCGACGGCTTCGACGAGTACCTCGAAACCGGCGCGGCCCGCGACGCCGCCCACCGCCTCGCCGCCCTCGATATGCGCGTCGAGTGGGTCCCCGCGTTCGCCGTGTTGCGCGTCGACGGCGACGACCTCCCCGACCGCGTCGCCGAGAACCCCGAGGGGTCCGCGACCGGCCTGAAGTACCGCGCGCTCGGCTATCGCCTCGCGAAGAACTACGGCGTCAGCATCACCGTCGCGTGGCGCGCCGTCCGTCACGCGCTCGGCGACGCCGCGTCCGCGGCGCGCGCCGTCCTCGGTGGCGACGAGACACTCTCCTCGTGGCTCGCGCGCGGGCGCGCCGTCGTGCCGAACATCGCCGCCGGCGTCGCGGACGGTCTCCGGGCGCGCCACCGCGATCGGTCCCCGGCCCGGAACCCCAACGGCGTCTCCTCGCGGATGGACCGCGCGATGTCGCGCTACGAGCCGTAGGCGCCTTCCGCGTGCTAGCGCTGTTCGCGCGTGTTTTCACAACACGAGTCTCGAAAACTATATGTAGAACTGCCAGCCTTCCAGTCTCCTATGGCGTATCAGGGAACTCGAAGCCCGGTGTTCATCCTCGGTGACGACGCGCAGCGCACCCGCGGGCGCGACGCGCAGACCTCGAACATCGCCGCCGGGAAGGCGGTCGCGGACGCCGTCCGCACGACGCTCGGTCCGCGCGGGATGGACAAGATGCTCGTCGACTCCACGGGGACCGTCGTCATCACGAACGACGGCGTGACCATCCTCGAGGAGATGGACATCGAGCACCCCGCCGCGCAGATGCTCGTCGAGGTCGCACAGACGCAAGAGGACGAGGTTGGCGACGGCACCACCACCGCCTCCGTCCTCGCCGGACAACTCCTCGCGACGGCCGAAGACCTCCTCGCCGACGACGTCCACCCGACGACCATCGTCGAGGGGTACGCCGCCGCGCGCGACATCGGTCACGCCGCGATCGACGACTGCCGCCTCGACGAGGACGTCGACGACGACCTCCTCCGCCGCGTCGCCGCCACCTCCATGACCGGGAAGGGCACGGGCGACGCGAACGCCGAAGCGCTCGCCGACCTCGTCGTTGAGGCCGTCCGACAGGTCGCCGACGACGACGGCGCGCACCGCGACGACGTCCGCGTCCACACGCAGCCCGGCGCGTCCTCGGGCGCGACCGAACTCGTCCGCGGCATCGTCACGGACACCGAACCCGTCCGCGAGGACATGCCTCGCGACGTCGCGGACGCGTCCGTCCTCGCCCTCGATACGTCGCTCGACACCCGCGAGACGAACGCGGACGTCGAGTACGACATCACGAGCGTCGAGCAGCTGAACGCCGCGCTCGACGCCGAAGAACGCGAGTTGAAGCGCTACGCGGAGACCGTCCGCGACGCCGGCGTCGACGTCCTCGTCTCGCAGAAGTCCATCGACGACCGCGTCGCCGCGTTCCTCGCCGAGGCGGGCGTCCTCGCCTTCGAGAGCGTGAAGCAGACCGACGTGTCCGCCATCGCCGCCGCGACCGGCGCGACCGTCGTCGGCGACGTCACCGACGTCGAGAGCGACGACCTCGGATACGCCGAATCGGTCCGCGTCGAACGCTACGGCGAGGACGACCTCGCGTTCGTCGAGGGCGGCGCCGACGCCCGCACCGTCACCCTCCTCGTCCGCGGGAGCACCGCGCACGTCCTCGACGAACTCGAACGAGCCATCGGCGACGCGCTCGACGTCGTCGCCGTCGCGCTCGACGACGGCGGCGTCGTCCCCGGTGCGGGCTGTGCGGAGATCGCCGTCGCCGACCGCATCCGCGACGAGGCCGCGCGCATCGACGGCCGCGCGCAACTCGCCGCCGAGGCCTTCGCGGACGCGCTCGACGTCCTCCCGCGCACCCTCGCCGAGAACACCGGGATGGACCCCATCGACGCCCTCGTCGACCTCCGCGCCGAAAACGAGACCGGCCGCGCCGGCGTCGTCACCGACGGCGAACGCGGCGAGATCGCCGATCCCATCGCGCACGGCGTCATCGACCCCGCCGCCGTCAAGCACGAAGCGCTCGCCGCCGCCACCGACGCCGCGACCATGATCGTCCGCATCGACGACGTCATCGCGGCGGAATAGTACCGTTTGCAACTCGGCCTTTTGCTGCGAGCGCGTCGCGCCCTGACAAAAGCTACGCTGAAGGCTCGGCGACTCTCCCGGGATCGCTTGGGCCTCGCGCCTACGGCGCGAGTGAATCGCGCGCCTACCGGGTCCTGACGGACCGCTCGGTGCGCGGACGCTAGCCGCGTGGTTCGGTTCTCGATCCCCTTCCAGACCCCGAAAGACTTTTTCCCGGATCCCGACTTCTGCCTCGTGTCCCGCCGAGCGGTCGCTGTACTCGCCGTCGCCCTCCTCCTCGTTCTCGCCGGGTGCGCCGACGGCGGTCGGCCCACCACGACGCCGACCGCGACGACGACCAGTGCGCCGACGAACGCGACCGGTACCGCGACGAACGCGACGACGAGTAGCGAGCCGGTGAGCCTCACGCACACGTACGCGCTCCCGCTCGTCGTGCGGAACGGGGACGACCGGAATACACCGTGCACGTCACCGTCAGCGACGGCGACGAGACGGCGTCCGACGACTCCGTGACCGTCGCGCCGAACGCGGGGAAGCGCGTGTACCTGCTGACCGGCAACGGCACCGCCTACCGGATCGCGGCCGAGACGGCGACCGCCTCCCTCACCCGGAACGTCACGCTCACCGGCGACGGCGGCAACGCCACCGTCGCGATCGACTCGTCCGGTGCGCTTGGCTACGACGGTCCCGGTCGATAGCTACACTCCACGCGCGACGTCCGTCGCCCTTCGATCAGTCGACGCGGTGCCACGACGCGGCCCCGTCGAGCTGTCGGATCGCCGCGTCGAGTTCCGAGCGGATCGCGCCGTAGTACCGTTCTCGACCGACCGGCGTCCGCACGCGGACGACCGCGGTCTCGTTCGTCACCGCGAAGAGGGCGAGCCGCCAGCGGTCGTCCCGCCGCGCCCAGCAACTGACCGCCGTCGCGTCCTCGTCCTCGATGGTGTGCGACCCCAACTCCCAGCTCAGCCGGGTCAGATGGGCGAGGGAGAGCGGCACGGCGTCCGGGAGCGTGGCAGTACCGCCGTCCCCGCCCTGACTGTCACGAACCGCCATACCACGACGTGCGATATCTGTCAGTAAAAACCCGTCTATTTCGGTGGGCGCGTGGACGGTGCCTCACCGCGTCGAGGAATCGTCCCTCCGCGTCGAGAGATCACCTACCGCATCTCGGGGACGACGTCCTCGACGAGTCGGTCGATCGTCTCGGGATCGTTGCGCTCGGCGCGTAGCACGATCATCTCCGCACCGGCCTCCTCGAACTCGTCGACGCCCTCCTTCACGTCCTCGACGGTGCCGATCAATCCCCGATATTCGCCGCGCGGCGTCGGATCGGCGGCCGCGGTCTCGCCCTGCAGGTCCTCGTAGACCTCGTGTGCGTCCGCGGCGTCGTCGCGGATGACGACGGTCTGCGCGACGGTCTTCTCGATGGCGTCGAAGTCCGTGCCGAAGGTCTCGCAGTGCCCCTCGAGGACGCCGAGCTTGTGCGCGAACGTCTCGGGACCCACTCCCGGAACGTTCCAGCGGTCGGCGAGGTCCGCGACGGCCTTCAGGGTGAGGTCCTCGCCGCCGCCGCCGACGAGGACGTCGGGACCGCCGTCCTGCACGGGCTTGGGTTCGAGGTAGAGTTCCTCGACGTCGTGGTAGTCGCTCTCGAACGTGACGGGGGACTCCTCCGTCCACATCGCGCGGACGAGGTTCACGGTGTCGCGGAGCTGGTGGACTCGGGTCGGGATCTCGGGGAACTCGAAGCCGTAGGCTCGTACTCCTCTCGGAACCACCCGGCGCCGATGCCGAGGACGGCGCGCCCGCCGCTCGCGTGATCGAGCGTGGCGAGCTGGCGTCCCAGCATCGCGGGGTTGCGATAGTGCGGGCTGGTGACGAGCGCGGAGAGGTCCATCGTCTCGGTCTCGCGCGCGAGCGCCGGCAGGGTCGTGTAGGCGTCGAAGAACGGTTCGTCGCGGACGCCGACGAACGGGAGCTGCCAGAGGTGGTCCATGACGGAGAACCACTCGAATCCGACGTCCTCCAGCCGTCTCGCGAGCGCCATCGCGCCCTCGAAGGCGTCGTCGTGCTCCGGGTAGTGGAACGACGCGTTGTGGTAGCCAAAGCGCATACGCGCCGACGTACGGCCGGCCGCGGTTTATCGTTCGGGGCCGTTCCGCACGCCCGCCGCTACTCCGCCGCCGCTCGCGTCCGCACTCGCGGCCCGCACCCGCGGCCCGCACCCGCGGCCCGCACTCCTAAGGCCGCCCTCGCCGTAGCCGGCAGGGATGTCGGATCGACTCGGTCTCCCCTCCGCCGTCTCGATCGCGCTCGGCGGGATGATCGGCGGCGGGATCTTCTCGGTGCTCGGCGTCGTCGCGCGCGTCGCCGGCACGCGGACGTGGATCGCGTTCGTCGTCGCCGGGATCGTCGCGATCTGCGCCGGCTACTCCTACAACGCGCTCAACGAGGTCGACGACCGGACGGGCGCGTCGGTCACGTTCGTCCAGCGCTACGCGAACAACACGACGCTCGCGGGGATGGTGGGGTGGACCCTGCTGTTCGGCTACGTCGGCTCGATGGCGATGTACGCCTACGCCTTCGGCGAGTACGCGGTCGGTCTCCTCGGTCTCCACGCCCTCCTCGGCCCGCTCGCACGCCCGCTCGTCTCCGCGCTCGCCGTCGCGGGCTTCGTCGCGCTCAACCGCCTCGGCGCGCGCGCCACCGGCACCGCGGAGAACGCCCTCGTCGCCGCGAAGATGCTCGTCCTCCTCGGATTCGGCGTCCTCGCGGCCGCCTACGGGTCGTCACGCGGGTTGCTCGACTCCGGTCTCGCCGGCTCGCTCTCGGTCGAGCCGGCCGTCGCCGCCGGGATCTCCTTCGTCGCCTTTCAGGGGTGGCAGTTGCTCTTCTACGACCGCGAGAGCATCGCGGACCCCGACACCACCATCCCGCGCGCCGTCTACGTCGCGATCCCGGTCTCGGTCGCGACGTACGTCCTCGTCGGCGTCACGACGACCAGCCTCCTCACGCCCGCGCAGATCGCGCGGTACGGCGAGATCGCGCTCGCGAAGGCCGCCGAGCCGGTGCTCGGGTCGATCGGCTTCACGGTCATCGCCGCCGCCGCGGTCGTCTCCACGGGGAGCGCGATCAACGCGACGCTGTTCTCGGCCGCGCACTTCGCGAACGGGATGACCGACGAGGACGTCCTCCCCGACCGGATCGCCTTGGAGACGGACGGCGACGGCGTCCCGCAGCGCACCGTCCTCCTCCTCGGCATCGTCACGCTCGGTCTCACCGTCTACGGGACGCTCGACGGCATCACCTCGCTCTCCTCGATCGCCTTCCTCGCGGTCTTCGGCACGATGAGCGCGCTCGCCTTCGCCGAACGCGATCACGCGGCCGTCAATCCGCTCCCGCCGCTCGTCGGTGCCGTCGGCGCCGCCTGCTTCCTCCCGCTGCTCTGCTACCACCTCGCGGTCCACGAACCGGAGACGTTCGGCTTCGTCGTCCTGTCGCTCGTCGCCGTCTTCGTCGTCGAACTCACGTACTTCCAGCGCACTCGGCTCGCCCGCGTCGCCAAGCGCGCGGAGGATCGACTCTGAGTGTTTCGATCACTTCGGAGCGTTGGGGAATCCGTGGTCTCGTGAGCCACAGAACGGATATGCGAGGCGTTCGACGTCCCGCGTATGGGGGACGAAAACCTCGGCCTGTTCGGCGCGATCAGCATCGCCGTCGGCGGGATGATCGGCGGCGGCGTCTTCTCGGTGCTCGGCGTCGTCGTGCAGATCTCGCACGCCGCCTCGTGGCTCGCGTTCACGCTCGCGAGCGTCGGGTCGATGTGCGCCGCGTATTCCTACCTGAAGCTCAACGCGCGAGGCGAGAACAGGGGCGGGAGCGTCGCGCAACTGGAGGAGTTCCTCGACAACGACACTCTCGCGGGGATGGTGGGGTGGACCCTGCTGTTCGGCTACGTCGGGGCGATCGCCATGTACGCCTACGCGTTCGGGAGCTTCGCGCTCGGACTCGTCGGCCAGCGGACCGTCGCGGGCGTCCCGTTGCATCCCGTCCTCTCCGTCGTCGCCGTCGGCATCTTCGTCGGCTTCAACCTCCTCGGCGCGCGCGCCACCGGCACCTCCGAGGAGGCGCTCGTCGTCACGAAGGTCGCCATCCTCATCGCGTTCATCGCCATCGGTCTCTGGTACGGCTGGCAGCACGCGAAACTGACGTACGGCGTCACGACCATCCAGCGGGGGACGCCCGTCGTGATGGCGACCGCGGTCAGCTTCGTCTCGTTTCAGGGGTGGCAGCTCCTCATGTACGATCAGGATCAGATCGAGAACCCCCTGCGAAACCTCCCGATCGGCGTCTACTCCTCCATCGTCATCTGCATCGTCATCGACGCGCTCATCGCCATCGTCGTCACGAGCCTCGTCAGCCCGCACATCATCGCCACCGAACCCGATCGGGCGCTCGCCTACGCCGTCGAGCAGACGTGGGTCGGCCACGCCGGGTTCATCGTCGTCTCCGTCGCCGCGATGTTCTCCACGGGGAGCGCGATCAACGGCACGCTGTTCTCCAGCGCGAACCTCGCGGACGGCATGGTCGCCGACTCGCTCCTCCCGAGCGAAGCCGCCGACCCCGACAGCGCGGGCGCCTCCCGCCGATCCGTGCTCGTCATCGGCGCGCTCGCCGCGCTCTTCGCCGTCTACGGGAGCCTCGACGGCATCACTTCCTTCGGCTCCATCGCTTCATGCTCGTCTTCGGCGTGATGTGCTACCTCGCGGTCCGCGAGCGCGACGACGGCGACATCAATCCGATTCCGCCCGTGCTCGGCGTGGTCGGTCTCGGCGTCTTCATCCCGCTGCTCATCGGCCACCTCTGGATGGACGAGCGCCACGTCTTCTGGGTGGTCTGCGCCATCGCCGTCGTCGTCCTCGCGCTCGAACTCCTCTACTTCGAGGAGGGAGACACCATCCACGAGGACATCGAGGAGTTCGAACGCTACTTGCCCTGATCAGCGGAACGGCCCGCGCGCCCGCCGCCGTCCCCGCGCCGCCCCACGGCCGTTCGGTGACGCCCGCCGCACCTCGCGTGCCCCCTCGAACTCCCGCCGGATCACGCGACGCGCTCCGGATGGAGCCGTTCGGCGAGCGCCTCGATCCCGTCCACGAGCGCGGGGCTCGGCTGATTGAGGAGGGCGTCGTCGAGGACGTGCACGTCGGCGTCGAGGCGCCACCCGCGCGCGTCGAAGTCGGGCGCCTCGCGGCCGCCGCGCCCGCAGTAGTGCGCGACGACGTGGTCGGGATCGGCGGCCTCGACCGTCGCGCGATCCACCTCGTGCGAGCGCGCCCCGGGATCGACGAACGGGGACCGCCCGCCCGCGGCCCGCACGGCGTCCGGCACCCAGTTGCCCGCCGCCATCGGCGGGTCGTCCCACTCCTCGCAGTAGACGACCGGCCGCTTCGTACCCGCGACGGCCTCGCGCACCGCCGCGACGCGCTCGCGGCACGCGGCTTCGAGTCGCTCCCCGGCCGCCCCGCGCCCCACGTCGTCGCCGCGCGCCGCGAAACCCGCGAGGACGTCGTCGAGGCGCGCCGGCTCGCGGTGTCGGACGGAGAAGCCGCGCTCTCGGAGGGCATCGCGGACGTCGCGCTGGAGCGGGTCGCCCGTGAGGACGACGTCGGGATCCAGCGCGGCGAGGCGATCGTAGTCGGGGTTGAGCCAGCCGCCGACCGCGGGGACGTCGATATCGACCGTCGCGTTGTGCGTCACGCCGACGAGGTCGTCCCGACCGCCGAGGGCGACGACGGTGGCGGTCGCGGCCGGCGCGAGCGAGCAGACGTTCACGAACGATATCGCCGTATGCGCTGCGTACGCATGCCGTTGTCGGTCGATTACGGAACCGTTAAGTGACTTTTGCGAAAAGGAAGACGTCACGACGATTTCCGGTTCTCCGGGGGCACACGCAGTATGCAAAACGCACGCACCAGAGCACGACAGCACGAAGAGCGCGAATCGACGAGCGAAGACACCACCGAATCGACCGACGAGTGTCCCGAGTGCGGCGGCCTCGTCGTCGCCGACGAGGAACACGGCGAGTCCGTCTGCATGGACTGCGGGCTCGTCGTCGACGAGGACGACATCGACCGCGGGCCGGAGTGGCGCGCGTTCGACTCGCAGGAGAAGGACCAGAAGTCGCGGGTGGGCGCCCCGACGACGAACACGATGCACGACAAGGGTCTCTCCACCAACATCGACTGGCGCGACAAGGACGCCTACGGCAACTCCCTCTCCTCCAATCAGCGCCAGAAGATGCAGCGCCTGCGCAAGTGGAACGAGCGCTTCCGCACGCGCGACGCCAAGGAGCGCAACCTCAAGCAGGCGCTCGGCGAGATCGACCGGATGGCGAGCGCGCTCGGGCTTCCCGACAACGTCCGGGAGATGGCGTCGGTCATCTATCGCCGCGCGCTCGAGGAGGACCTCCTCCCCGGCCGCTCCATCGAGGGCGTCTCGACGTCCTGCGTCTACGCCGCAGCGCGGCAGGCCGGCGTCCCGCGCTCCCTCGACGAGATCACCGACGTCTCGCGCGTCGAGAAGGCCGAGATCGCCCGCACGTACCGCTACGTCATCCGGGAGCTCGGTCTGGAGGTCCGCCCCGCGGACCCCGAGAGCTACGTCCCGCGCTTCGCCTCCTCGCTGGGCCTCAGCGACGAGGCCGAGCACCGCGCGCGCGACCTCCTCAAGACCGCGAAGGACAAGGGCGTCCACTCCGGCAAGTCGCCGGTCGGTCTCGCCGCCGCGGCCGTCTACGCCGCCGCGCTCCTCACCAACGAGAAGACGACGCAGGCGAAGGTGAGCGAGGTCGCGGACATCAGCGAGGTCACCATCCGCAACCGCTACCACGAACTCCTCGAAGCCGAGGACACGCTCCCGGCGTAAGCCGACTCGCGGCGACCACGACGACGTTCTCCCGTTTCTCTCGCCGCGGAGCCGCGCGTCCGGTCGCCGTCCCTTTTAGGCCGCGGCCCGCGAATGTCGGGGCGTGAACGCACCCTCGCTCCCCGTCCGCGCCGCGCTCTTCCTCGTCGGCGCGATCCTCGCGGGCGTCGCCGCCGCCGTCGTCTCGACCGTCGCGCCCGATCCGTACCCGTTCGCCGTCGGTCTCGCCGTCGCGATCCCGGTCATGGACGCCGCGCTCTACCCGGGGAACGTCCCCGACGATCGCGAGCGCGCCGTCCGCGTCGGCGTGCTCGCCGCGCTCGCCGGCGTCGTCGCGGGATGCGTCGCGAGCGTGGTCGTCCGCCCGCTCGCTCTCGGCGAGAGCGTGACCATCGGTCTCGTCGCCCTCGTGACCTACCTCGCCACGACGTACGGCGGCCGGTGGCTCACGGCGCGAATCCCCCGCTCCTAAGGCGGGACGCCGCGCACACCCAGTATGCTCCCCTTCGACGACTTCACGCTCTGCGCGGCGACGGCCGACCTCGCCGACGAACCCGACGCGCGCGAGCACGCCGACGCCGTCGAGTTCCGGATGGATCTCGCCGACTCTCCCGAGGCACAACTCCGCGACTACGACGGCGACCTCCCGCTCCTCGTGACGAACCGCCACGAGGGGCAGGGCGGTGAGACCGCGGACGACGACGCCCGACTCGACGCGCTCGAAGCGGCGGTCGCGCACGACGCCGTCGGCGCCGTCGACCTCGAACTCGACACCTGCCTCGACGGCCGCGGCGCGCGCGTCCGCGAGGCCGCCCACGCGAACGACGCCTCGGTCGTCGTCTCCACGCACGACTTCGAGGGGACGCCGCTCCGTCAGGACATGCGCGCCCTCCTCGGGGACGCGCTCGAACACGGCGACGTCGCGAAGCTCGCCGTCACGGCCGACGAGCGCGCGGACGTCCTCGACCTCATCGCGGTCACGCACGAGCACGACGCCGAGGGCGAACGGATCGCGACGATGGCGATGGGCGAGGCGGGGCGCCACTCCCGGGCCGTCCTCCCCGTCTACGGTTCCCGAATCGGGTACGCCCCAGTCGATCCCGCGGACGCGACGGCGCCCGGACAATACGATCTGGCGACGTTACGGCGGTTGGTCACGGAACTCCGCGGGGAGTGAGCGTCGCGGAACATCGTTGGGCCTCGGCCGGTCTCAGTCGACGAGCGCGAGTGCGTCCTCGACGGTGGCCGCGACGGCCGCCCGCGCCCCCTCGTCGAGTTCGACCAGCGGCGGCCGGACCGCGTCGGATTCGATCCGGCCGCGGGCGACGAGCGCCGCCTTCGTCGCCGGGGCGAACCCGTGGTCCGCGCAAAAGGCGAACAGCGGCTTGAGCGCCTCGGTGTGGAGCTTGCGCGCTCGCGCGGCGTCGCCGTCGTTCAGCGCGTCGCGGACGGCCGCGAACACCTCGGGCACGGCGTTCGAGAGCGCGTTGATCCCGCCGGTCGCCTCCATCAGCCCCGCGGGGACGAGCTGGCCGTCCACGCCCTGATACACCGCGAAGTCGTCCGGCGTCGCCGCGAGGACGTCGGTGAAGTAGCCGAAGTCCCCGCTGGAGTCCTTCAGCCCGAGGACGTCGTCGCGCCCGGCGAGTTCGACGACCGTCTCGACCGGGATCTCGCTCCCCGTGCACGCGGGGATGTTGTAGAGGTAGAGCGGGAGCGGGCTTCGATCGGCGACGCGGCGGAGGAAGCGCGCGTTCCCGTCGGCCGCGTTCGCGGTGTGGAAGTACGGGACGACGACGAGACCGGCGTCCGCGCCGACCTCGGCCGCGGCCGTGAGCGATTCGACCGTGTCGGGGACGGACGTCGCGCCCGCCCCCGCGATGACGGATGTCCCGCCGTCGGCGCGCGAGACGACGCGTTCGAGAACGGTGCGGTTCGTCGCGCGCGTCAGACTCGCGAACTCGCCGGTCGTCCCGCACGGGACGAGACCGTCGAGACCGGCCTCCAGCACGCCGTCGACGACGGCGTCGAGCGAATCGAAATCGACGTCACCCGCCTCGTCAAACGGGGTGACGAGCGGACAGTGTACCTGCGTCTCTGCCATACGTCGTCGAGACCGCGCCGATACATAACGATTATCCAATCGCGAGTGCCGCGTCGCGCTACTCGACGTAGTCGATGTCGCGGCCGCCGCTCGTGTCGAGTTCGGCGTCGCCGTTGTGGCCGTAGATCTGCGGCGACTCGACGCCCGTGACGACGACCATCGTGCGCATCTCGCCGTCGAGTTCCTCGTCGACCGACGTCCCCCAGATGATGCGCGCGTCGGGATCGATGCGGTCGTAGATCTCCTCGACGACGCCCTCGGCCTCCTCGATGGACATGTCGGGACCGCCGGTGACGTTCACGAGCGCGGAGTTGGCCTGTCCGATGTCGACGTCGAGGAGCGGGCTGCGAAGCGCGCTCTTGACGGAGTCCACGGCCTTGGATTCGGTGTCGGACTCGCCGAGACCGATCATGGCGACGCCGCCCTTCTCCATGACGGTGCGCACGTCGGCGAAGTCGAGGTTGACGAGACCGGGCTTCGTGATGAGTTCGGTGATCCCCTTCACGGAGCGCATCAGCACCTCGTCGGAGACCTTGAAGGCCTGCCGGACGGGGAGCTTGCCCACGGAGTCGAGCAGGCGGTCGTTCGGGACGACGATCACGGTGTCGGAGACGTCGCGCAGGCGTTCGAGACCGGCTTCGGCGTTGTTGCGCCGGACTTCCCCCTCCGCGGTGAAGGGCGTCGTGACGATGCTGATGGTGAGCGCGCCGGCCTCGCGGGCGGCCTCCGCGACGACGGGCGCGCTCCCCGTGCCGGTGCCGCCGCCGAGTCCGGCGGTGACGAAGACCATGTCCGAGCCGGAGATGGCCTCCTTGATCTCGTCTTGGGACTCCAATGCGGCCTCCTCGCCGACCTGCGGGAGCGAGCCGGCGCCGCGCCCGCGGGTCTTCTCTTGGCCGATGAGGATCTTCGTGTCCGCCTCGATGTCCACGAGGTGCTGGACGTCCGTGTTCGCGGCGACGAGCTTCGCGCCCTCGATGCCCTCCTCGAACATCCGATCGACCGTGTTCGATCCCGCGCCGCCGCAGCCGACGACGGTGATGTTCGTCTGGAGTTCCTCGAGCACGCCGAGCAGCTCCTCGTCGGACATCCGCCCGGAGTCGCCGGTGCCGCCCCCGCCGCCCGCGTCGGGGGAGACGCCGGTGGAGGACTCCTCGTCCTCCTCGGCCTCGTCGATCGCGTCCTGCACGATGGAGTCCATTTGCCTATACAGTAAACGAGAAGCGTTTAATTACCTTTTCCCCTCGTCTCGGGCGTCGCGAGCGCGTACGCCTCCGTCCGCTCCCGAGACACGTCGGCGGGCGCGACGGTCTCGCCGTCGACCTCCACTGGCTCCCCGTTCGCGAGCCGGCCGAACTCCGGTCCCTCGGGGACGCCGCGATCGGCGGCGAGCGCCGGATCGAACGCCTCGTCGCGGACCCAGATCGCCTCCCCCTCCCGCTCGACGGCGTCGTGTTTCTCCCGCACGAGCGCGACGAGGTCGTCCACGTAGGCGTCGTACGCGTCCGCGTCGCGGAACGCGATCTCGCCCGCGACGCGGTTGCCGTTCTCCTCGGTCGTGTAGGCGAGCGCGTGCTCGCGGGCGGCGGCGAGCGCGGCGTCCGCGTCCACGCTGTGCGCGTCCGCCCAGAGGTCGTCCGGGTTGGCGACCACGACGTATTCGGCGCCGGCCGTCGCCTCGCGCGCCGCGTCCCCGAAGCGCAGGCCGTCGTCAACGGCCTCCAGTTCCCCTTCGAGGGCGGCGACGAAGCCGAGGGCGACGCCCGTCGTCTCGCGGAGCCACGTCTCGCTCACCACCTCGTAGCCGAGGTCGCCGATCACGTCCCGAAGACGCGGCTTCTCGCCGTCCACGACGGCGCGCGTCGCGCCGCTCGCCGCGAAGACGCGCTCGACGACGTCCCGGTGCTCGCGGGGGTCGCCGAGGTCGTCGAGACACCAGTCGGCCGCGACGTGCCCGACGGCCCAGTCCGTCTCCGTGACGACGCGAGTCGGTCGGGGGACGTAGTGGCCGCCGCCGAACGCGACGACCGCGCGGTCCGTTCGGGGCGCGACGCCGTCGAGATCGAGGATGGCGCGCGCGACCGCGTCGGCGCCCGCGTCGTCCGCCCACTCGTCCTCGGAGGAGCCGAGTTCGACGAACATCGAGGGCGCGCCGACCGCGGTCGGTCCGTGGTGCGTGCACTCCATCCCGACGTCGTAGCCCTCGGGAGCGTGCTCCTCGAACGCGCGGACGATCGCGCGGTGGGCGTTCGGGCACGCCGCGGCGAGCGCGCGATCCGACCCGCCGTGCTCCGCCGCGCCGAAGTTCCCCGTGAAGTGCGCGGTGAGGAGGGGGCCGGTCTCGCCGGCGTGGCGCGACGCGAAGACGAGAAAGTCGGGGTCGTCGAACGCCGCGGCGACGCCGTCGAGTTCGAGGTGCCAGTCCTCGAACTCCCGCAGCTCGAAGCCCTCGGTGACGTACGTCGCGGCGCTCTCGGGTCTTCCGCCCGCCTCGTCCACGTCGACGCGCTCCCAGTCGGCGCGCGCCAGTAGCTGTTCTCCGATACGGACCGACGCGCTGTCGGCGCGACTCACGACGATCCCGACGGTCATAGCGGACGGTGGCGGCGGGAGCGCTTAGGCCCGTCGGACCCGGCGGCGTCGGCGGACGCGAGGGGGGAATCGCTTATTGGCGCGCGACCGGATACCCCAGCTATGCAGACAGGTCTCGTTCCGGCGCTCCTCGCTCCGACGGCGGATCGCGCGCTCCTCCTCGTCGGCTCGTTCGTCCTCCTGCTCGCGGGCGCGGAGGTGTTCACGAACGGCGTCGAGTGGCTCGGCCACCGCCTCGGCGTCTCGGAGTCGGCGACCGGCAGCATCCTCGCCGCCGTCGGCACCGCGCTCCCGGAGACGCTCATCCCCGTCATCGCCATCGTTCGCGGCGGCGCGTCGTCCGCGCACGTCGGCGTCGGGGCGATCCTCGGCGCGCCCTTCATGCTCGCCACCGTCGCCATGTTCCTCGTCGGCGCCAGCGTCTTCTACTTCCGCGAGCGCCGGACCTTCGGCGATCGACTGCACTTCGACGAGACGGCGACGAAGCGCGACCTCTCCTTCTTCCTCGTCGGCTACGTCGTCGCGTTCGCCGCGGCGTTCGTCGAGTCCCGACCGATCCAGTACGCGATGGCCGCGCTCCTCGTCCTGCTCTACCTCGCGTACCTCGTGCGCTCGCTCCGCGGCGGCGAACTCGCGGAGAGCGAGGCCATCGACGCCCTCCACCTCGGTCTCCTCATCGAGCGCGTCGCCGCCCGTCTCGGCTACGACCCCCGCGAGCACGGCGAGAACCCCCACCTCGTCTTCGTCGCGCTCCAGACGCTCATCGCGCTCGCGCTCATCGTCGCCGGCGCGCACCTCTTCGTCACCGAGGTCGAGTGGCTCTCGACGCACGTCCTCGACGTCCCCATCGCCGTCGTCGCGCTCCTCATCGCGCCGCTCGCGACCGAACTCCCGGAGAAATTCAACTCCGTCCTCTGGATCTCACGCGACAAGGACACCCTCGCGCTCGGCAACATCACGGGCGCGATGGCGTTTCAGGGGACGCTCCCCGTCACGCTCGGCATCGTCTTCACCGACTGGGACCTCTCGCTCGCGTGGGGGACGACCGGCTTCCTCAACGCCTTCTCGATCGTCCTCGCCGTCGTCTCCGGCGGCATCCTCTACGTCCGCGCGCGCTCGGCCGACGGGGAGCCGATGAACCCCCGGCCGTTCCTCGTCGGCGGCGTCTTCTACGCCGCGTTCATCGTCGTCCTCGTCTACTTCGTCGTCGCGCTCGGCGTCACCGCGAGCGGCGGCCACTGACGCGCGGATCGAGACCGACACGCCTTCGGTTCGGTGTCCGGTATCTGTCCCCGTGATCCCGACACCGGTCCCCGTCCCGCTCGCGCTCGGGGGATCGATCGAGCGCGCCGGCCTGCTCGCGTGCTCGCTCGTCCTCCTGCTCGCGGGCGCGGAGGTGTTCACGAACGGCGTCGAGTGGCTCGGCCACCGCCTCGGCGTCTCCCAGTCCGCGACGGGGAGCGTCCTCGCGGCCCTCGGCACCGCGCTGCCCGAGACGACCATTCCCGTCATCGCGATCCTGCACGGCCGCGAGGCCGCGAACGAGGTCGGCGTCGGCGCGATCCTCGGCGCGCCCTTCATGCTCGCCACCGTCGCCATGTTCCTCGTCGGCGCCAGCGTGCTCTACTTCCGCGAGCGCCGCGCCTACGACGGCGAACTCCACTTCAGCTACCACTCGACGCGTCGCGACCTCGGCGTCTTCCTCGTCGGCTACGTCGTCGCCTTCGGCGTCGCGCTCCTCCCCGACGGTCTCCCCTCGCTCGGGCCGCTCGGCGTGCGCGAGATCGCGGCGCTGCTCCTCGTCCTCCTCTACCTCGACTACCTCCGACGCTCCCTGCGGGCGGGCGAACTCGGCGAGGGCGAGGACATCGACGAACTCCACCTCGGTCTCCTCATCGAGCGCGTCGCCGCCCGCCTCGGCTACGATCCCCGCGACCACGGCGGCGACCCACACCTCGTCTTCGTCGCGCTCCAGACGCTCATCGCGCTCGCGCTCGTCGTCGGCGGCGCGCGCCTCTTCGTCACCGAGGTCGAGTGGCTCGCCGCCGCCGTCGGCGTCCCCACGGCCGTCGTCGCCTCATCGTCGCGCCCGTCGCCACCGAACTCCCCGAGACGTTCAACTCCGTCCTCTGGCTCGCCCGCGACAAGGACACCCTCGCGCTCAACAACGTCACGGGCGCGATGGCGTTTCAGGGGACGCTCCCCGTCACGCTCGGACTCGTCTTCAGCGACTGGAACCTCCACCTCCGGTGGGGCACCGAGGGGTTCCTGAACGCGATCTCCGTCCTGCTCGCCATCGTCGGCGCGCTCGTCGTCTTCTTCCGCGCGCGCACCGCCGGCGAGGCGGACCGTCCCGACGTCCTCGACCCGTCGCCCTTCCTCATCGGTGGTCTCCTCTACGTCCTCTTCCTCGCCGTCGCCGTCTCCTTCGTCCTCACGGGCACCGTCGGCCACGGCGGATAGACGGCGACGCGGGCGCGGGAACCCGGGGTTTTTGCCCGCCGCTCACGCCCCACTCCGTATGGACGTCTACGGACTCATCGGCAACCCGGTGGGCCACTCGCTCTCGCCGCCGATGCACGAGACCGCGTACGACGAACTCGGGCTGGACGCGCGCTACGTCACCCTCGAACCCGACGCGACCGACGGCGCCGCGGCCGTCGAGGCCGCCGACACCCTCGATTTCGCGGGCCTGAACGTCACCATCCCGTTCAAGGGGGACGTCCTCGACGCCGTCGAGCCGGACGACCTCGCGCGCCGCGTCGGCGCCGTCAACACCATCGACTTCTCCGGTGCGGTCCCGACGGGTCACAACACGGACGTCGCGGGCGTCAGGCGCTCCTTCGATCGCTTCGACGTCCCGCTCGCGGGCGCGGAGAGCGTCGTCGTCGGCGCGGGCGGCGCGGCCCGAGCGGCCGCCGTCGCGCTCGTCGAGGACGGTGCGGGCGTCCACGTCGCCAACCGCACCGTCGAGCGCGCCGAGGAACTCGCCGCCGACGTCGGCGGCACGGCCTCGGGACTCAACGCCCTCCCCGACGCCGTGGCCGACGCCGACGTCCTCGTGAACGCGACGAGCGTCGGGATGGACGAGGACGAGGACGTCTCGCCCGTCCCCGCGGACGCGCTGCACGCCGATCTCGCCGTGCTCGACGCCGTCTACTCGCCCCTCGAAACGCGCCTCCTCCGCGAGCCTCGGCGGCCGGCGCGACGACCATCGACGGCGCGTGGATGCTCCTCTATCAGGGCGTCGCCGCCTTCGAGCGCTGGACGGGGGCGGACGCGCCCGTCGCGGCGATGAACGACGCCCTCCGGGACCGGGTTTAAGTCCCGCCCGAGTGTTAGGCCGCGGTATGAGTCTCATCGCGAAACTGAAGACGCTGCTCGGCATGGGATCCGAGGGGTCGAGCCGCGGCCACGACGTCGCCACCGAGGAGAACGGCGGCGTCGAAGAACCGCCCGCCGCCGAAACGGACGCCGCGGCGTCCACCGAATCGCTCGTCGAGGAGTCCGTCGAGGCGGGCGATCCCGCGTCGCCCGCGGAGGCGGCCGAGCCCGCGGAGGCCGCCGGACCGGGCGAATCGGACGTGACCACCGACGTCGCGGACCTCGACCCGACGGAGGGTGAAGCGGTCGAGAGCGAGGCGAGTGAGGGCGCGAAAGCGGAGACGGAGACGGAGACGGAGACGGTGGACGAACCGTCGGCCACCGAAACGGACGCCGCGGCGTCCACCGAATCGCTCGTGGACCACGCCGTCGAGGAGGCCGAACCCGAGTCGGTCGCCGACGCCGCCGAGCCCGCGGAGGCCGCCGGCCCGAGCGGGGAGGACATGCGGACGGACGTCGAGGACGTCGAACCCGACACGACCGAGGACGTCGCCGACACCGAGGGCGCCGAGTCGGTCGAGATCATCTCCGGGGTCGGACCCGCGTACGCCGACCGGCTCCGCGAGGCCGGCGTCGAGACCGTCGACGACCTCGCGAACGCCGACGTGGACGATCTCGCCGAAGAAATCGACCTCTCGCCGAAGCGGATCGCCCGCTGGGTCGAGGCCGCGAGCGACCGGGAGTCGGAAACGTAGATGGACACGGGCACCCGGATGGCGGCCGTCGCCGACGTCCCCACCGACTCGTCGCTCCTCGTCACGCTCCGGAACGCCGCCGGCGAGGAGGTCGAGTTCCTCCTCGTGCGCACGGGCGGCGGCGACGTCAGCGCGTGGCGCAACGAGTGCCCGCACTGGACGGACGTCCGTCTCGACGCCGGCGACGGCGCGACGATGCGAAACGACGCGCTCGTCTGCGGGACGCACGGCGCGACCTTCGACTGCGAGAGCGGCTACTGCGACTTCGGGCCGCCGGAGGGGGCCACGCTCGACGCGGCCGAGGTCGCGGTCGCGGACGGCGCCGTCCACCTCGTCGACGACGGCTACGACTTCGTCCGCGTCGGCGAATCGGACGCCGAACGAGACCTCTCGACGAACCCCGGCGAGCGCCTCGGCTTCTAGGTCTCGACGACGAACGCCGGCTCCTCGATGCCCTCGTGTTTGCACTCCGGACAGCGCGAGGGGAGGTTTAGGGGATCGTCGAACCCGGATAAGCCGCACTCGCGACACTCCGGCGGGCGGACGAGGAACTCCTCGTCCGCGGAGTTCCGCACCGACGTCGCGATGTGCTCGACGTGCCCGAGCGCGGCGTACGGGGTCACCTCGAAGCGATCGGCGAGCGAACTCGGCGTCTCCGGGCCCTCGCGCAGCGCGTCCGCGATGCGCTCACGTGTCGTCCGCGACTCCATGTTCGATCCTACGCCGTCTCGCGGTTTAGCGGTGGCGGTGGCCGCGGTCGTCACTCCGCTGAAGGAAAAAGGACTTAGGGACCGCGGGGATGCGTGAGAGTATGAAAGCCGTCGTGCTGGCGGGCGGGTACGCGACGCGGCTCTGGCCCATCACCAAGAACCGCCCGAAGATGTTCCTCCCCGTCGGCGACTCCACCGTCATCGATCGGATCTTCGCCGAACTCGAAGCAGACGATCGGATCGAGGAGGTGTTCGTCTCGACGAACGAGCGCTTCGCCGACGACTTCCGCGAGCACCTCGCCGACGCCGACTACGAGAAGCCGACGCTCTCCATCGAGGACACGAGCGAGGAGGACGAGAAGTTCGGCGTCGTCGGCGCGCTCGCCCAACTCTTCGAGCGCGAGAACGTCGCGGACGACACGCTCGTCATCGCCGGCGACAACCTCATCAGCTTCGACGTCTCCGACTTCGTGGACTTCTTCGAGGCGAAGTCGACCCCGACCATCGCCGCCTACGACGTCGGCAGCTACGAGCGCGCGAAGTCCTACGGACTCGTCGATCTAGAGGGCGACGAGGTCGTCGACTTCCAAGAGAAGCCCGACGACCCGAAGAGCACGCTCGTCTCCATCGCCTGCTACGCCTTCCCCGCGGACGTCGTGCCCCTCTTCGACGAGTACCTCGCGGCGGGCGAGAACCCCGACGAACCCGGCTGGTTCATCCAGTGGCTCCAATCGCGCACCGGCGTCCACGCCTACACCTTCGAGGGCGCGTGGTTCGACATCGGCACGCCCGAATCCTACCTCGACGCCGTCGCGTGGACGCTCGACGGCGACTCGCTCGTCGCCGACGACGCGACCGTCGAGAACACCGTCCTCGGCGAGGACGTCCACGTCATGGACGGGGCGGAAGTCGTCGACTCCAGCCTCGATCGCGCCGTCGTCTTCCCCGACGCCACGCTCTACGAGTGCGACGTCCGAGAGTCCATCATCGACCGCGACACCCGCCTCGAAAACATCGACTTCTCCGGCGCGCTCGTCGGCGCGCACACGCACATCACGAACGGCGAGTAGCCGTCTCCTTCTCGGCCAGCGCCACGTCGCGGAATTCGACTCGCGCACCGCCCTCGACCCCGTCCGCGAGACGCATTCCCCACCCGTGCTCCGACGCGACCGACTCGACGATGTGGAGACCGTAGTGGCCGCCGACCGGACCCTCGCTCGTCACCGCACGGGCCTTCATTCCGTCGTCGAAGCCCGGTCCGTCGTCATCGACGTAGAACCCCGCGCCCCCGTCGAGGACGCCGACGCGGACCGCCGCCGACGCCCCGCCGTGCTCCACCGCGTTTCGAAAGAGGTTCTCGAAGAGCTGTCGCAGCCGGCTCCGATTCGCCCGCACCTGCCACGTCCCCTCGGGGAGCGCGAGCGTCGCGTCCGCCGTCGCCACCGTCTCCCACGCCGCCCGCGCGACCGCGTGCAACAGGAGCGTGTCGAGCGACTCCGCGTCCTCCTCGTCCCGCGCACGCGCCAACATGTCCTCGATGATCACGTTGATCCGATCGAGAGATTCGTCCACCGTGTCGAAGAACTCCTCGCGCTCCGCGGCGTCGTCCGCGTGCCGCCCGAGCGCGAGCTGCGCCTTCGCCACCTGCAAGGGGTTGCGGAGGTCGTGTGAGAGGACGTCCGCGAACTCCTCCAGTTCGGCCTTCTGATCGCGGAGCGTCGCCTCGCGCCGCTTGCGCTCCGTGATGTCCGTGAATATCCCGGTGAACACCCGCTCGCCACGGTACTCGTGGGTGCGGAGACTCACCGACACGGGGACCTCGTGCCCGTCCTTGTGCAGTGCCGGAAGCTCCACCCCGTCCCAGTCGATGTGCTTCTCACCGGTCTCGATGAAGGCCTCCAGCCCGTTCTGATGCGCCGAGCGCAACCGCTCCGGGATGATCGTCATCTTCGAACTCCCGATCACCTCCTCGGGCGTGTACCCGAGGATGCGCTCGATCGCCGGGTTCGCGAAGAGAACGACGCTATCCGTGTCGATCGTCAAGATCCCCTGTGACGTGTTCTCGACGAGCGCGTGAAGGAACTCCGACTCCTCGCGGAGCGATCCCCCATCGCGGACGAAATCGGCGACATCCCCCATGCCAATGCACTCGGGGTAGCGGCTGTTAGGGTTTCCGGACCCGTCGGTTTCCGCATCGGAATCGCTGCCGTCGGCTCTCGGACTTTTTCCGCCGAGTGATCACCGCAGGTGATCCGAGACGGAACTCCCCCCACGCTGAAAACACCGGGCGGCGGAGCCGCCCGACGAATCCCCTTCCGCCGAACCGCTATCCCAGCCGCGCGTCGCTGATCTCGACGTGCCCCCGATCGCCCTCCCACACGGTGTCGTACTCCAATTCGATCGGTCGCTCCATGTGCGGACCGTCCGTGACGAACGTCTCGAACTCCCCGCCCTCGCCGAGCGGGTGGACACCGTACTCCCCGTTCAGGGCGGCGAGTTCGTCGAGCGCGTCGCGATCGAGCGTTCGGCCGAGCCACGACTCGTCGAGACCGTACGCGGCGACTTGGAGGATCGTGATGTCGAAGCCCGCGTCGAGCATCGCCTCGCCGAGTTCGAGGGGGTCCTCCCCCCAGAGCGGCGCGAACACCGCACAGCCGAGGCGATCGGCCATCGCCTCGATCCGCGACGTCTGGAACTCGCTCTCGATGGCACCGGCGGTGACGCCCGCGAGTCCGCCCGCCAACTCGCCCGCGAGGGAACGCAGAGAGCGCTCTAGGGGTTCGAGTTCGACGTCGCCCTGCGCGCCCGCGTCCGCGGCGTTCGGGGCGTCGAAGTCCTCGGGTTCGACGTTCACGTGCTCGATACCGATGCTCTCCGCGGCGAGGCCCGTGAGGCGCGTCGCCGGGACGTGGTACATGTAGGAGTCGTCGCTCGGATGGACCGTGAGGAGGCGCGCGACGTCCATGTCCGCCTCGATCGCTCGATACAGCGCCCAACTCGAGTCCTTCCCGCCGGAGAACAGCGACACCCACCGTCCCGGCCTCGCTTCGCCGTCGCTCATACCTCTCCGTACGCGCCGAGGGCTAAATGTCCCCCGCTACGGCGTCTCGTCGCCCCCGCTCTCGCCGGTGACGCGACTCGACACGCGGATGCCGACGAGGCTGACGAGGACGCCGAGCAACACGAAGGTCGTGAGTCGCTCCTCGGGCGCGAGCGTGCCCGCGGCGACGAACGGGAGCGCCGGCGTCCGCACCGGCGGGATGACGCCCGCCTGCTCGACGAAGTACGCGCTGAAGCCGCGGACGACGAGACCGACCGCGACGGTGCCGAAGGGGAGATTGAGGTACGACGCGCGCAGCGCCTCCTCTCGAATGAACTCGTCGATGAGCCGGCCGGTCGCGCCCGCGAGCGCGGCGAGCGCGAGCCACGGGACGCTGTGATAGACGAACGTCATCGCGGCGACGAAGGCACCGGCTCCGGAGAGACCGGAGACGCCGAGGGCGCCCGCGAACGCGCCGACGAGCGTCAATCCGACCGCGATGACGTACGTGACGATGGAGACCCGTCCCGAGTAGAGCGCGTCACGCGCCTGCGACGAGAGATCTTGTAGGCGCTCGTCGACGTTCAGGCCCTTGTAGAGGAGGAACGCGCCGAGAACGGCGGTGATCGAGGCGACGGCGAGCGCGAGACTCGCCGTGACCGTGAGGAGGATCGGGAAGACGAGGAGCACCACCCCGAGGGGGACGAGCACGCTCTCGCGTAGCTCCTCGTCCGCGAGGAACTGCTTCAGGAGGTAGTACGTGCTCTCGATGTCGCGGGCCTGCCGGACGACGACGCGATCGACGGCGTCGACGGGGAGGCGGCTCTCGACGATGGGGACGACGCGCTCGTCCCCCGCGGTGTCGACGACGACGACCGCCGAGTCCGGATCGTGCGCGGCGACGAGCGCGTCGAGTTGCTCGGCGAGCGCGCGATCCGCACCGACCGCGGTGTCCGCCGTCCCGGACACCACCGCGACGACGGTGTCATCGGGGCCGTCACCGAGATCCGCGCCGACGCGGAGCGCTTCGAGGAAGCAGTTGACGCTCGAATCCGCGGGATCGGACTGCCCGAGGTCGATGACGAGTGATTCGACGGCCTCTCGGCCGACGACCGGCGGCGTCACTCCCGTCGACCGAGCGACGTCGCCCGCACGGTCGACACACACGACCAACGTACGCATCGAACGTTCCTAGCGTGGCGCGCGCCGCGTAAAAAGACTCACATCGGCCCGTCTCCCGACCGTCCTAGCGCAGTCGGAGATCGGCGTCCTCGTCGCCCGCGAGCGCCGCCGCGACGCCGGTACCGGCCGCCCGAGCGAGCGCGCTACTGCCGCCGCGGATCCGGTGCAGCAGTCCGGGCGAGGGACGGAACGCCTCGACCGTGACCTCGTGATCGAGTTCGCCCGCGAGCGCGTCCTCGGCGTCGCGTGCCGTTCCGATCTCGTCCACGAGACCGCGATCGCGCGCCTCGCGCCCGAGGAACACCTTCGCCTCCGTCTCGCGGACCGTCGCCGGATCGAGGTCGCGACCCTCCGCGACCCGCTCGACGAAGTCGTCGTAGTAGTCGTCGACGAGCCCCTGCAGGTAGTCGCGGTCGTCCTCGTCGAGTTCCTTGAGGGGCTGACCGGCGTCCTTGTACTTCCCCGCGGCGAAGCGCTCGTAGGAGACGCCGAGTTCCTCCGCGAGCGCCTTCGCGTTCACCGTCGAGCCGATGACACCGATGCTCCCGACGAGGCTGCCCTCGCGGGCGAACAGGCGATCGCACGACGTCGCGATCCAGTAGCCGCCGCTCGCACATCGGTCGGTCGCATAGGCGACGACGGGACCGTCGAAGCGCTCGACGGCCAGCCGGATGTCGTCGCTCGGGACGATCTCGCCGCCCGGCGTGTTCAGTTTCACGAGCAATCCCTCGACGTTCGGATCGTCGTCCGCCCGCTCGACCTGCTCGACGACGGCGTCCGCGGGCGGCGTCACCACGCCGCCGGTCAGTCCGTCCGTCGTCCCGTCGCGACTGATCGGTCCCGCCACCGCGACCTCGGCGACGTCGTAGGCGGCGAACCACCGGCCCGCGATCCGCGCGGCCGCCCGCGCCGCGACCACGGCGAGCGCGAGGGCGAACAGCACGCCGAGCAGGTCCGCAACGTCCCGCGGAACGCGCACGAAGACGGTCCACCCGACGACGAGCGCGCCGAGCACGGCGAGGACGACGACGACGAGCCGGCCCAGTCGATTCCCGAGCGTGTCCATACCATCACCGGGCGCGCGAATCACCTAAACGCACGGGTCACGCGTCGCCGATCGCGTCGGATCGGGCGGCGCGCGACGCGGCGGCCGCTGGTCGCGTCGAAAGAACGGAAAAGTGGTGCGCGTGACGGACGCGGTGCGGTGCGAGTCCGGCTTACAGGAGACCGGACTTCTGGAGCTTGCGGAGGTCCTCGGTGTCGACCGTCTCGCCCTCCTTGAAGCGCTCGTAGATCTCCTCGGCCTCTTCGCGGGCCTCCTCCTGCTTCGCTTCGCGCTCGCCCTTGCGTTCCTCCTCCTCCTGCTTGTCGAGTTCGCGCAGGCGCTTCTGGACGCGGACGAACGCCTCGTGGTGGGCGTCGGCGGACTCTTGGGCCTCGACGAAGCTCTCGTGCATCTCGTCGGCCTCGTCGCGGATGTCGTCGGCCTCGCGATAGGCCTCGATCATCTGGTTGTGGTGCTGCTGGGCCTCGTCGGCCAGCTCCGTCACCTTCTCGTGGTGATTGGAGGCTTCGGCGCGCACCTCCTCGGCCTCGTCGACGAGATCCTCGAGGTCGTCGTTGTCCTCGAGCGTCTCCTTTCGCTTCTGGTACTCCTCGCGCTTGTCCTCGATCTTCTCGATGAGCTCGCGCTCGTCCTCGGTCGAGAGGACCTCGGTCTGCTGTTTGAACTCGAGCTGCTCGATGTCTTCCTTCAGCTCGTCGAGATCCTTGCCCTCGTCGAGTTCGAGGTCGCCCTTGCGCTCGTCGACCTTGTCGAAGAGTTCGTTCGCCTTCGCGTTCAGCTCGTTGCGCTGCTCCTTGTGCTCTTGTACGCGCTCGTTGAGCTCGTCGCGCTTCTCGCGATGCTCTTGGGCCTCGTCGACCTTCTCGCGCGTCTTGGCGTTGAGGTCGTCGCGATCGGAGGCGCGCGAAGAAGCGAGCTGGTTGAGTTCGTTACGTCGGTCGCGGAACTGACCCGCCTTCTTGATGAGCTGCCCCTTGGACTTCTCCTGGAGCTCTTCGTCGGTGATCAGTTCGTCCGCGTCGGATACTTCGAGAGTTGCTTCCTCTACCATTGTTTGATCCTCGGTTCCATACCGCCGGAGCGTCGCGCGGAGCGACCGCTCGGTGTGCCCTGTTGCCCGTCGTAAGGAGAGCGTCGGTTCATTCTCGAACGGTGCTGACGAACGCCCGCGGCGTTCTGGTACTCTCACGTATGGCTTTGCCGCACTTAAAATTTCCGCCGTCTGACGGGTTGTAAACAGCTAGCACACCCCGCGTACGCGGCGACCTCGTCCGCGGCGCGTGCCGCCGAACGGACGCGCTGATATACGCCCCCGGGACTACTGGGGGTGTGCACCGGGAAGTCGTTCGCGCGCGAGGACACGAGAACGTCACCGCCGCGCACGCGAGCACGTTCGAGGTCACGACCGACGACTACCTCACGCCCGCCGGCGACTGCATCCTCGCCGTCGAGGCCGATCGCGCCCCCGTCGACTTCGACGAGGCGTTCGTCGCCGCCGCCAGCGACGCCGACGCCACCGTGACGGCGACGCTCGCGGCCGACGGACACGAGTACACGGTCACGGGTCGCGGCGATCCCGACCTCACGTACGCGAGCGAGCGTTCGATGGTCGGGCGCACGAGCACGTACGTCGACGACCGGACGGTGCTCGTGGACGCCGAGACCGCTGCCGAGGGCTTCGACCGCGACCTCGTCGCCGCGCTCGCCGACGGCGCGGAGGCGACGTTCACGCTCACCGTCGAATAGAGCAGAGCGAGTGAACAAACCAGGGAGCAAGCATTCGGCGACCGAGCGGTCCGGTAGGACCCGGGAGGTCGCCGATTCACTCGCCGAAGGCGAGGCCGACGAGCGACCAACGGGAGCGAGGAGTGCTTTTGGCCGAGCTTTTGCCAGCCTCGGCGAAGCCGAGGCACAGCAAAAGGTCGTTTAGAGCCACTCGTCCGCCCAGTCCTCGATCTCGTCGAAGACGGGGCAGAGGGCGGTGCCCTTCTCGGTGAGGGTGTAGTACGTCGCGACGGGCGCGTCCTCCTCGACGCGCCGGGAGACGAGGTCGGCGTCGCCGAGGTCGTCGAGCACGCGCGAGAGCGTACGGGCGTTCGCACCGGTCGAGCGCTTGAGTTCGTTGAACCGCTTCTCGTCCCCCTGTAGGTCGTGCAGGACGACGAGGCGCCACTGTGAACCGATCATCTGGAGGGAGTCGACGACAGCACACGCCTCGTCGCTCTGCGTCTCGGCCGCCGTCTCGGTCTCGGAGCCTACTGACACTCGTGTCACCTACTTACGCGTAGGTCCGCGAGAGAATAAGTAGTTCGCCGTCGTATCGGTTGCCGTGATGCAACGACTCTCCCACTCGACGCACGACGCGCGACCGTTCGCCGCCTCCGCGGAGGTGTCCGCCTGATGCCGATCTCCAGCGTGCCGTTCGCGGACGAGTTCTTCCTCGTGGGCCGCCTCATCTTCGGTCTCGTGCTCGCGTACACCAGCATCAATCACTTCACCGCCACGGACTACATGGCGCAGTACGCCGAGGCGAAGGGGGTCCCCGCGCCGAAGGCGGGCGTCATCGTCTCCGGGATCGTCCTCCTCCTCGGCGGACTCGCCATCGTCGTCTGGGCGTTCCCGGTCGTCGCCGCCGCCCTGCTCGCGATCTTCCTCGTGGTCTCCGCCGTCATGGTCCACAACTACTGGGCGGTGCCGGAGGACCAGCGCGACGACGAGCAGACGGCGTTCCTGAAGAACATCGGTCTCACCGGCGGCGCGCTCGTCTTCCTCTCGCTCGGTGGACTCACGGTCGCGTACGGTCTCAACGTCGGCCTGTTCATCTAGATGTCGGCGGGCGATCGACACGCTGACGCCGCGCTCGCCACGGCCGGTCTCGATCCCGCTGACGCCGCCATCGGCGCGGTCACGATCCACGGCCGCGGCGCCACGGCGGGGAGCGTCCTCGGTCTCGCGAGCGAGTTCGAGCGCGACGACGTCGCGTACGTCGCACCGAGGGCGGCGAACCGGACGTGGTATCCGAACCCGTTCACTGCACCGACCGAGTCGAATCAGCCGCATCTCGACTCCGCGCTCGCCGCCGTCGAGCGTGCGATCGCCCATCTCACCGACGCCGGGATCGCCCTCGAAAACGTCCTCCTGCTCGGCTTCTCGCAGGGGGCGTGTCTCGCGAGCGAATACGCCGCGCGGAACGCCCGACGCTACGGCGGCCTCGCGCTCCTCTCCGGCGGCCTCATCGGCCAGTCGGTCGAGCGCGAGCGCTACGGTGGCGACTTCGCGGGGACGCCGGCGTTCCTCGGGTGCAGCGACACCGACCCGCACATCCCGGAAGAACGCGTCCACGAGACGACGAGCGTCCTCGCCGATCTCGGCGCGGACGTCGACGAACGCCTCTACCCGGGGTCCGTCCACGGGATCTTCGAGGACGAGATCGACGCCGTGAACGCGATCGTCGACGGTCTCGGCGAGTAGGCCGACTCCGCTCCCGATCGCTATCGGGCCGTCGGCGGACGATACGACGCCGCGCTGTCCTCGGCGCCGGTCTCGTCGTCGCGATCGTCGCCGCGCTGTCCTCGCCGCGACCCGCGCGCTCGCCGCTCGTGCGGCCGACGACGCGAACGCGCGGGCGAGCGCCACGAACGGGTAGGCCGGTACGTACGTGTACCTCGGATCCGTGGGATCGGGCATGAGCGACGACGAACCCGCGCGCAACATCTCCGGGGGCGAATCCGGCGGCGGCGCCGCGAGCGCCTTCGCGGCGAACGACGAGTCCGACGCGCCCCTCGTCGAGCGCGTCGTCGACCGCCTCGGCGACCGCTACTGGCAGAAGACCTACGGCGGACAGGACGCCTTCGAGTGTCTCGTGCGGACCGTCCTCTCGCAGAACACCTCGGACAAAGCGAGCCAGCCCGCCCACGACGCCCTGATGGCGCGTTACGGTCCGGCGTCGCGGGAGGACTTCGAACTCGAACGAGCGAGCGACGAGCGGCGCGACCCGCGAGCGGGCGAGGGCGACCTCGCCGTGGCGCTCGCGGACGCCCACCGGCCCGATCTCGCGGAGACGATCAGCTCCGCGGGACTCTACAACCGGAAGTCGGAGACGATCATCCGCCTCGCCGAGCGCGTTCGCGACGAGTACGGGAGCGCCGACGGCTTCGACGCGTTCGTCACGGACGAGGACCCCGACACCGTGCGCGACTCCCTCCTCGACATGAAGGGGGTCGGGCCGAAGACGGCGGACTGCGTCCTGCTGTTCGCTGGTGGTCGCGACGGCGTCTTTCCCGTCGACACGCACGTTCATCGCATCGCGCGCCGGATGGGTTTCGCGCCGCCGGACGCCGACCACGAGGCGGTCCGCGAGGCCATCGAGAGCGAACTCCCGGACGAGAAGTGCGGCTTCGGACACACGGCCACGATCCAGTTCGGCCGCGACTTCTGCAAATCGCGCACGCCGGCGTGTCTCGACGATCCGGAGGCGTGTCCGATGGCGGATCTCTGCGCGCAGGTGGGCGTCTATCCCGACACGGGCGAGGTCGTCGATCCGGACGACGCGGCCGACTAAGCCGCGGCCGTCGCGTCAGCCGCGCTCTCGTTCGATGCGCTCTCGTTCCCCCAGCGACACTGGGATTCCGCGACGCCGCGGATGCCGGCGTCGTCGGAGCTGTGACTGTAGTCGTCACCCGTCACCATCGAGAACATCGGGAAGTGGAACTGGTAGTCGTACGCGACGGCGAACGACGCGAACGGGTTCGAGACGAACGCCGCGGGGTGCTGGATCCCGTCGAAGATGACCCCCGTCCGGAGGGCGAGGATCGTCGTCGTGTTCATCTTCCCGTACACCTCGATTCCGACGCTCCCGCGCGTCATGAGGTGCTCGAACAGCGACGTGTGAACGACCGCGTCGATCGTTACCCCCTGACTCTGATTCCCCATGCCGATCCGGTGGCCCGGATCGCTGAAACACACCCGCTTCGACTGGGACGACTGCTCCGCCGCCGCGGAACCGCCCGACTGGGCCGCGACACCGATCGGTGCGAGGACGACTAGTGCACACAGCGCGAGCAGAACGTGACGGGAGGAGAACACAACGGGAGTTGACTCACCACACGTTTAACCTCGTTGGCCTCTCCGATCGCGTCAGTCGTCCGCGCCGATCTCGGCGGCGAGGCCGTCGATGACGTGCTCCGCCGACGAGAGGTTGGTCGCGAGGGGGACGTCGTGGACGTCGCAGATGCGCAACAGCGCCGAGATGTCCGGCTCGTGGGGCTGGGCGGTGAGGACGTCGCGGATGAAGATGATCGCCTCGCACGTGCCCTCCGCGACCTCCGCGCCGATCATCATGTCGCCGCCGTACGGTCCCGACGCCTTCCGTTCGACCTCCAAATCCGTCTCCTCCATGATGCGCTTGCCCGTCGTCCCCGTCCCGATGAGGTCGAACTGTTTCAGGCGCGCCTCGTGGTTCTGCGCGAACTCGATGAGGTCCGGCTTCTTCTCGTCGTGCGCGATGAGCGCGATGCGCATACCGAGAGTCGGGGGAGGAGGGTGAAGAAGGTTCGTTCTCGACCTTCTGCTGTCGGCGGCGAGGGGCTTCGCGTCCCGCGGGATCGGGCGAACGTTTCGCGTTCGCGGCCCTCGCGAATCTCCGACTCGCTCAGTGACGAGAGCGCATAGCGCCTCTCGAACCACGCTCGCCCGCGCTCGCTGACGCTGCTGCAAATCGCAAATTTCCGGCCGTCCAGTCGGACTCCGCGGGAGTCCGACGATACTGTGGATCGTATCGACCCCAGTCCTACCCGTTTCGACGAGCGCGGAGGAGGGCCGTGTATGCTGCACCGACTACGGACGTGAGCAGAGCGATTGATCCGATCACGGTCACGACGAACCAGAGGATCACCATCGACCACCCACCGAGCACTCCCCGCGGCGTGCCGTATCCACTCATCCAGTAGAAGAACTGGAGGAGACCATCGACCGTCAGAATGAGGCCGATGGCGAGGAGGGTACCGTACCCGAGTATCGGGCGGATCAAGGCTCGTACCGGCCCGATACTGCTACCGACCGTCGTATTCGAGTCCATATCGCAACGACACAACAAAGATCAATAACCGTTTTTCCGACAAAGCAGTCACGTACGCGCTCCCCCTGAACGAATATCTCACGGCATCCGCTGGCTGAATGTGGAAGGCCGGCTAGTATCCGCGAATCGAGCGGTCCAGCGTGAGAGCGTCGCTCTCACTGGATCACAGTCGCGACGCTCGCGTGACCGAGCGGACCCGGTAGTAGCGTGGGATCGACGCTCCCACTGACCCACACTCGGCCTGTCGGCCTCGCGTGGAGTCGCGCGGTTCACTCGCGACGTAGTCGCGAGGCGCGAAGACCCCCGAAGGGGGTCTGACGGACATTTTGCGTGCGAGACGCCGGAGGCGTCTCGCTGCATAGGCAGAACGGCTCCGCCGTTCTGGCGATGGCCGAGCTTTTGCCCGGGCCGGCGAAGCCGGCCCACAGCAAAACGTGCTTTAGAGGAAGCGGAACGTTTCGAGGTTCTTCGGGGCGAACGTCCGCATGTTGTAGTCGTGGTAGAGCGCGCTGGAGAGGTCCTGCGCGGAGCGTTCGTCGCCGTGCACACACAGGACCTTCTCGGGGCGGGGGTTCATCGTGCGCACGAAGTTCTCGAGACCCTGTCGGTCGGCGTGGCCGGAGAAGCCATCAACGGTCGCGACGTCCATGTTGAGCTGGAGGTGCTGGGTGCGTCCGCCCTCGCGGCCGATGGGGATCTCGTCCCAGCCGCTCTGGATGCGCCGGCCCATCGTCCCCTGCGCCTGATAGCCGACGAAGACCATCTGGTTGTCCCCCTGCGGCCCGAGGTGTTCGAGCCACGACATGATCGGGCCGCCGGTGACCATCCCGGAGGTGGAGAGCACGATGCACTCCTCGCCCTCGGCGACGTCCATGCGCTCGTCCTCGCCGCCGTCGATGTGGTTGAACTGCTCGGCGAGGAAGGGGTTCTCGTCCTCGTGGAAGATCCGCTCTTGGAGGTCGTCGCGGAGGAACTCGGGGTAGGTGGTGTGGATCGCGGTGGCCTCCCAGATCATCCCGTCGAGGTGGATCGGCATGGTCGGGATCTTGTCGTTCCGCATCGCCTCCTCGAGAACGAGCATTAGCTCCTGCGAGCGCCCGACGGCGAACGCCGGGATGACGACCTTCCCGCCGTCCTCGTACGTCTCGTTGATGAGTTCGATGAGCTTGCGTTCCGAGTCCTCTTGATCCGTCTGGTAGTCGTTCCGCCCCCCGTACGTGGATTCGAGGACGAGCGTCTCGACGCGCGGGAAGTCGTTGACGGCGCCGTTGAACAGGCGGGTGTCCTCGTAGTGGATGTCGCCGCTGAACGCGACGTTGTAGAGACCGTCGCCGATGTGGAAGTGGGAGACGGCGCTCCCGAGGATGTGTCCGGCGTTGTGGAACGTGAGCTTGACGTCGGGCGCGATGTCCGTGACGTCGCCGTAGTCGAGGGTGATACAGTGCTTGATGGCCTCGCGGACCATCTCGGAGTCGTACGGCGGCGTCCGGCCCTCCTTGGCCGCGACGTCGAGATAGTCGAGGGTGAGGAGTCCCATCAGGTCGCGGGTCGGCTCCGTGCAGTAGATCGGGCCGTCGTAGCCGTACTTGAAGAGGAGGGGGATGAACGCGGAGTGATCGAGGTGGGCGTGCGTCAGGACGACGGCGTCGATGGTGTTCGCACCGGCGCCGAGTGCCTCCGAGACTTGGAGGTACGGCACCTCGTCCTCGCTTCCGGGCTTGTCACCGCAGTCGATCAGGACGCGCGTCTCGGGCGTGCTGAGGATGAAGCTCGCGCGGCCGACCTCGCGACAGCAGCCGAGCGTCGTGATGCGGACGTACTCGTCGTCGGACATCTCCTCGCGGTGGATCTGTCGGCCGACCTTCTCCAGTATGTCGCGACGGTCGTCGCGCTCGGTCTTGAGGAAGTTCCGGACGTTCCGGACGGTCGAGGACTCGATCGGTGGCGTGCGGACGACTTCCGGCGTCCAGCCCGAGCGCTGTGTGATCTCGCGGAGCGTCGAGCCGTGCCGGCCGATGACCATGCCCGGCTTGTTCGCTTCGATGACGACCTCGCCGGTGTCCTCGTGGAAGTCGAGGTCCGTGACGCCCGCGTCCTCCGGGATGACGTCCATGATCTCCTCGCGGGCCTCGCGCGCCGGGGAGAGGACGTCCGGATCGGGACGGACCGTGATGCGCTTTCGGAGCTGTGAGGCGAGGCGCCGGATGAGGTCGCCGTTCTCCGCGAACTTCTTCGGATCGCGGGTGTACACGACGAGTTCCGGTCCCTCGTACTTGACCTCGGTGACGGAGATGTCGGGGGGGATTTCGTCCGTGATCGTCTGCTTCAGTTCTTCGAGTTGCGTGTCTACGGAGCTCATAGTGAACGTTGCGGGCTTCGTCTGGCGTCCCGGCGCGGTGACGGCGCGGGCGAATCGGCCCGGACGCGTCCCGTGCTCGGTGACTGGCCGAGAGATGACATCGTAGTGGTGCGGACGCTCCACGGGCGCCGCCGTGGGTCCCGCGGGAGCAGTCGTGAAAACCCGCTTGCCCGGGTCTATACCCGTGCGGTTATAAAACACCTTCGCAAGGTACACGATCGTCGGCGCGGCAGGTGTCCCATGGACGTGACGCCATCGACGGTCCGGGCGGAGCACGAGCGGCTCCGCGAGCGCGACGACGCGGTCGTACCGATCGCGAACGCGGTCCGCGACGAACTCGGGTCCGCCTTCGATACCGAGGTGCCGGGGATCGACGCCGCCGACTACCGCGACGCCATCGACGCGGCCTTCGCGGACGGCGATCGCGCGGTCAACCTCGCCGCGCTCTCGATGTGCCTCCGGAGTCTCGACGTCACCGGGGACTACCCCGGGTTCGTCGTGGACGAACTGCTGGGGCGCGAACTCGCCGCGACGCTGGCGGGCGAGCAGCCGCTGCGCTTGCTGGCGGAGGCGACGTTCCACTACGCGGACGTGACGGCCGCGGACACCGGGGGGCGCGCGGGACTGGACGATCTGGACGCGGCGCTCGCGGCGGGCGTCCAGACGCGGCTCCCGGGGTGGTCGTGGCGTGCGGAGAAGAGTCCGTTCGAACCGTAGCGATCACGGCGCGCGAAACGCGCCCGCGTCGCCGGGACCTACCTTCCCGACGCGCGAAGCGGTACGGTCAGACCAACGTACGCGCTCGATAGACGCGTCAGGCGACGCCGGGGATTCGAAACGCGGGGGACTCAGTCGCTCCCGATCGTGAGTTCGACGTCCTCCGGCACGAGCGGTTCCGGCGGCTCGTCGTCCGCCCGAAGCTCTCGATAGACCTCGCGCTCGCGACGCTGCTGGCGCTTGCCCATGCCCTTCCGCTCGCGACCGCGTTTCGTATCTCCCATCACACCGTGGTATGAGTGCGCATACCACTTAAACGTATCCCCCGTTCCGGGGGGCTTCAGGGGATTTAAGGCCGCAGTCAGCCTCAATCCGGACAATGAGCGAGGATCAGGAGCTCGGCATCACCGAGCAGAAGGAGTACAACCCCGGCGAGTGGTACGCCGAGGTCGTCGAGAAGGCGGAGCTGGCGAGCTACGCCCCCGAGGGCATGGGTGGCTTCATCGTCACGCGCCCGCGCGGGTACAGCCTCTGGGAGAGCGTGCAGGACAACCTCGACGCGTGGTTCGACGAGACCGGCGTCGAGAACGCCTACTTCCCGCTGTTCATCCCCGAGGACTACCTCGAACGCGAGAAGGACGTCGTCGAGGGGTTCGACCCCGAGGTCGCGTGGGTGACGCACGGCGGGCACGACGAACTGGAAGAGCGCCTCGCCGTCCGGCCGACGTCCGAGTCCATCATCGCCCCATACATGGCCCAGTGGGTGCGTTCGCACCGCGACCTCCCCCTGCGCCTCAACCAGTGGTGTAGCGTCGTCCGCTGGGAGGCGACGGAGACGAAGCCGTTCTTCCGCACGAAGGAGTTCCTCTGGCAGGAGGGCCACACCGCCCACGAGAACGGTGCGGAAGCGTGGGAGGAGACGCTGACCCGGCTCGATCAGTACCAGCGCCTCTACGAGGAGGTGTTCGCGATGCCGGTGATGCGCGGCGCGAAACCCGATCACGACAAGTTCCCGGGCGCTGACACCACCACTACGGTCGAGGCGCTGATGCCGGACGGCAAATCCGTGCAGGGCGGCACCTCTCACCACCTCGGCCAGTCGTTCGCGGAGGCGTTCGACCTCACGTTCTCCGACGAGGACGAGGAGGAGCGCGTCGCGCACACGACGTCGTGGGGTCTCTCGTGGCGCGCGCTCGGCGCGCTCATCATGACGCACTCCGACGATCAGGGGCTCGTCCTCCCGCCCACCGTCGCGCCCGAGCAGGTCGTGATCGTCCCGATCTGGCGGGAGGAGACGAAGGAGGACGTCCTCCAGTATTCGAGCGAGATCGCCGCCGAACTCGAGGAGGCGGGCGTCCGCGTCCACCTCGACGACCGCGACGGCCGGAATCCGGGATTCAAGTACAACGAGTGGGAGCTGAAGGGCGTCCCCCTCCGCCTCGAGATCGGCCCGAACGAGGTCGAGGACGAGGAGGTCACCGCCGTCCACCGCCCCGACGGCGAGCAGACCACGACGGATCGCGAAACGCTCGTCGCGGACGTCGAAGACCACCTCGAGGCGGTGTTCGCGAAGCTCTACGCCGCGGCCGAGGAGAACTTGGAGGAGAACGTTCGGGAGGCCAGTAGTCCGGAAGAGATCATGGGCACCATCGGTCAGCACGGCGGCTACGTCCGCACGCCGTGGTGCGGCGACGAGGCCTGCGAGGAGGCCATCAAGGAGAAGGTCCACGCGGAGATCGTCGCGGTCCCGCTCGACGAGTCCGACGTCGAGGGCGAGCACCGCGAGAACGCCCACCGCGCGGAAGCGATCCACGGCGACGGCGACGAGTGCACGATCTGCGGCGACGCGGCCGTCGAGACGGCGTATTTCGCCCGCTCGTACTGACGCGCACGCCGCCGATCCGTGTCCTTTATTGTTACACTCTCGTCCTAATATTGTCTAAGGCCGTGGTTATATGTCCTAAGGTGCTGATGGAAGGTGTTTTATGCGGCGATGCGTGTCTTACAGTCACATATGACTGAGCACGACGCACGGAGCGGCGGCCGGCGCCTCGCGGACCCGGCCGAGGCACGCTCGAACTGCGGCGTCGGGGTCGTCATGGACCTCGACGGTGAGGGCGGTCACGACGTCGTCCGCGACGGTCTCGACCTTCTCGCGAACCTCGAACACCGCGGGACGACCGGTGCGGAGAAGAAGACCGGTGACGGGGCCGGTATCCTCCTGCAGATCCCGGACGGTTTCTTCGCCGACGAGATCGACGATCTCCCCGAGCAGTACGCCGTCGGATCGTTCTTCCTCCCGCAGGACGACGCCGAGCGCGCCGACAGCACGGACGCCGTCGAGGCGGCCCTCGCCGACCACGGTCTCGACGTCGTCGCGTGGCGCGACGTCCCGACCGACAACGCCGATCTCGGGCAGACGGCGCTCGACTCCGAGCCGCACGTGGCGCAGCTCGTCGTCACCCCTGACGAGCACCTCGACGACGAGGCCTTCGATCGCGCGCTCTACATCGCTCGCCGCGCGATCGAGAAGACCGTCGACCACGAGCGCTTCTACGTCTGCTCGCTCGACCGGGAGACCCTCGTCTACAAGGGGCTCCTGAAGGGCGATCAGGTCCGCGGGTACTACCCCGACCTCCGCGACGAGCGCCTCGACTCGACGTTCGTCCTCGTGCACGCGCGCTTCTCGACGAACACGCTCGGCGCGTGGCACCTCGCCCACCCGTACCGGAACATCGTTCACAACGGCGAGTTCAACACGATCAAGGGCAACGTCAACTGGATGCGCGCCCGCGAGGCCGACATCGAGAGCGAGCACTTCTCGGAGAGCGACCTCGACACGGTCCGGCCGGTCATCCCCGATCCGGACCAGTCCGACACCGCGTCGGTCGACAACGCCCTCGAACTCCTGATGCAGGGCGGTCGCGACCTCCCCCACGCCCTCAGAATGCTCATCCCCGAGGCGTGGGAGGGCGACGAGGCCATGGACGACGCCCGTCAGGACTGGTACGACTACCACGCCTCGCTCATCGAGCCGTGGGACGGACCCGCGCTCGTCGTCGGCACCGACGGCGAGCGCGTCGGCGCCGCCCTCGACCGCAACGGGCTGCGGCCGTGTCGCTACGAGATCACGACCGACAACACGCTCGTGATGGGCAGCGAGGCCGGCGCCGTCGAGACGCCGGCCGCCGAGGTCGCGGAGCGCGGGCGCCTCCAGCCCGGACAGCTCTTCCTCGCTGACCCCGCGGAGGGTCGCGTCATCCCCGACGACGAGGTGTTCGACGATCTGACCGACGAGAAGTACGGCGAGTGGGTCGACGAGCACAAAACCCACTACGAGGGGCACGCGGACGACCCGCTCCCCGCCGTCGACGGCGAGCGCCTGCGCGCCCGACAGGCCGCCTTCGGCTACACGCACGACGAACTGAACGAGGTCTTAGAGCCGATGCTCGAGGCCGGGAAGGACCCCGTGGGTTCGATGGGCGACGACACGCCGCTCGCGGTTCTCTCGAAGTTCAACCTCCCGCTGTTCAGCTACTTCCGGCAGATGTTCGCGCAGGTGACGAACCCGCCGATCGACTACATCCGCGAGGACGTCGTCACCTCGTTGCAGACCCGACTCGGGCGAGAACGCAACCTCCTCGACGAGACGCCCGAGCACGCCGATCAGGTCGTGCTCGACTCCCCCGTCCTCACCGACAACGACCTCGGGCGCGTCCGCGACGCCGACGTCCCGGCCGTCACCGTCGACATCACGTACGATCCCGAGACGGATCTCGAAACCGCGGTCGCGGACGTCCGCGCCGAGGTCGAGGCGGCCATCCGCGACGGCGCGGAGATCGTCGTGCTCTCCGATCGCGACGTCGGGCGTGACCGGCTCGCGATCCCGAGCCTGCTCGCGACGAGCGCGGTCCATCACCACCTCGTCCGCGAGGGGCTACGCACGCGCGCCGGTCTCGTCGTGGAGTCCGGCGACCCGCGCACCGTCCATCAGCTCTCGACGCTCGTCGGCTACGGCGCCGGCGCGGTCAACCCCTACCTCGCGATGGAGACGGTGACGGATCTCGTCGCCGGCCCGGACGGGATGGACGACGCCGAAGCCATCGACACGTACGTCGACGCGCTCGAACAGGGCCTGCTGAAGGTCATGTCGAAGATGGGCATCTCCACGGTGGAGTCCTACCGGGGCGCGCAGATCTTCGAGGCCGTCGGTCTCGACACCGACCTCGTCGATGAGTACTTCGAGGGCACGACGAACAAGACGAGCGGCATCGGCTTGGCGGAGATCGAGGAGGACCTCCGCGAGCGCCACGCGCAGGGGTACGGCAGCGGGGACGTCGATCTCGAACGACAGGGCGAGTTCACGAACACGTCCAACGGCCGGTTCCACCAGTGGAACCCCCAGACGGTCAACGCCCTGCAGGCCGCGGTCCGCTCGGACGACTACGAGCAGTTCGGCGAGTTCTCCGAGCTGATCGACGACCAGACGAAGCAGCTCCAGACGCTGCGCGGCCTCCTCGCCTTCGACGGCGACGAGCGCGAGTCCGTCCCCCTCTCGGAGGTCGAACCGGCCGAGGAGATCGTCGAGCGGTTCTCGACGGCCGCGATGAGCCTCGGGAGCCTGAGTCCGGAGGCCCACGAGAACAACGCGAAGGCGATGAACTCGATCGGCGCGAAGGCGAACACCGGCGAGGGTGGCGAGCCGCCCGAGCGGTTCAACACCGAGCGCGAGTGCAAGATCAAGCAGGTCGCCTCGGGGCGATTCGGCGTCACGAGCGAGTACCTCTCGGAGGCCGAGGACCTCCAGATTAAGATGGCGCAGGGTTCGAAGCCCGGCGAGGGCGGCCACCTCCCCGGCTCGAAGGTCAACGAGATGATCGCGGGCGTCCGGTGTTCGACGCCGGGCGTCGGCCTCATCAGCCCGCCGCCGCAGCACGACATCTACTCGATCGAGGACCTCAAGCAGCTCATCTACGACCTGCGCTCGGGCAACCCGGACGCACGCGTGCACGTCAAGCTCGTCTCCGAGGCGGGCATCGGCACCATCGCGGCCGGCGTCGCGAAGGCGAAGGCGGACTGCATCCACATCTCCGGGCACGCCGGCGGGACGGGCGCGTCCCCGAAGACCTCGATCAAGCACGCCGGTCTCCCGTGGGAGCTCGGTCTCGCCGAGGCGAACCAGCTCCTCCGCGAGACGGGCCTGCGATCGCGCGTCACGCTCCGCGTTGATGGCGGCCTGAAGACGGGCCGCGACGTCGCGATCGGCGCGCTCCTCGGCGCCGAGGAGTTCGCGTTCGGCACGGGGAGCCTCGTCACCTCGGGCTGCGTGATGGCACGCCAGTGTCACGCCAACACCTGTCCGGTCGGCATCGCGACGCAGTCCGAGAAGCTCCGCGAGCGCTTCCCTGGCCAGCCCGAGCACGTCGTGAACTTCATGATGTTCGTCGCGCAGGAGCTGCGCGAGATCATGGCGGAACTCGGCTTCACGGAACTCGACGAGATGATCGGGCGGACCGAACTGCTCGATCAGCGCGAGGTCGACCACCCGAAGGCCCGCACGCTCGACCTCTCGCGCGTCATCGCGGACCCGGTCCCCAACGACGACCGGTACCGGACGCGCGCGCAGGACACCGATCACGACGAGCACTTCGACTGGGACGTCCTCGACGAGATCGGCGACGCGGTCGAGGCCGGCGAGTCCGTCCACCTCGCGACGGACGTGACGAACGTCGATCGCACCGTGGGCGGCGTCCTCTCGAACGCCGTCTCGTCGGCGCACGGCGGCGACGGTCTCCCGAACGACACCGTCTCGATCGACTTGGAGGGGACCGCCGGACAGTCCTTCGGCGCGTGGCTCGCGCAGGGCGTGACGCTCGACCTCACGGGCGCGGCGAACGACTACGTCGGCAAGGGTCTCTCCGGCGGGAAGATCGTCGTGAACACGCCGAACGAGGCGCCGTTCGACCCCGCGACGAACACGCTCATCGGGAACGTCGCGCTCTACGGTGCGACGGACGGTGAACTCTACGTCAACGGCGTCGCCGGCGAGCGCTTCGGCGTCCGGAACTCGGGCGCGAAGGCGGTCGTCGAGGGCGTCGGCGACCACGGCTGCGAGTACATGACCGGCGGCGTCGTCGCGGTGCTCGGCGACGTCGGGCGGAACTTCGCGGCCGGGATGAGCGGGGGCGTCGCGTACGTCTACGATCCCGACGGCGAACTCGCCGAGAAGGCGAACCCCGGCATGGTCTCGCTCGAGGACGACCTCACGGATCAGGACGAGGCGATGCTCCGCCGACTCGTCGAGAACCACGAGACCTACACGGACTCCGCGCGTGCGGCCGAACTCCTCCAGACGTGGGAGACCGCTCGAAGCGACTTCGTGAAGGTCATGCCGGACGCCTACGCGGAGGCCATCGCGGAGCGCCCGGAGAACGACGCCCGCAAGTCCCTCCCGGCGCCCGCCGCGGGCGAGCCGGAGGCGACCGGCCGGGCGGACTGATCGGCTGAAACGCGCGTTTCACCGCCCGAAACGGCTTTTCACGCCCCCGCCGTCGTCGCCGACATGCGTCTCTCACGACGGCGGGTGTGCGGCGCGATCGCCACTACCGCGAGCGTCGCGCTCACCGGTTGCACGAACGGGACGGGGACCGGTGACAGTACGACGACCGGCGGCACCGACGGTCCGTCGACCGACGCGCCGTTCGAGGGGTGTCCGCCGCTTCACGACGCCGACCGGACGGTCTGTGCCGCGAGCGCGGCCGCCGACGCGCCGGTCGTCCTTCGGCCGTCGGCGACGACCGTCGAGTCGCCCGGGACGCTCCGGTTCACGCTGTCGAACGGCGGCGAGACGACGCTCGGGCTGAACCCCTACGGCTGGGCGGTCCACCGCGAGACGACTGACGGGTGGGCGCGCGTCGCGCCGGACGCGACGATCGAGCCGTGGCGCGAGGTCGCGCCTGGCGACGCCCAGGCGTGGGTGCTGGGCGTCGGAACGGAAACGGAGCCCACGGCCGCGGGCGGCACGGTGGCGTACGGTCCGCTCGCCCTCGATGCGGGGACGTACGCGTTCAGCGTCGTCGCGCAGGCGGCCGGCGAGTGGACGGCGTACGTCGCGCGGTTCCGCGTCGCCTGACGTCCCGTCATTCCTTTTTGCGTGCCGCGCGATTCGCCACCATGCACGAAGCGCTCGTCGTCGGCGGGACGCGGTTCATCGGCCGCTACGCGGTCGAGGAACTCTTGGAACACGACTACCGGGTGACGATCTTCAACCGCGGGGAGCACGAGAACCCCTTCGCGGACCGCGACGGCGTTCACCACTACGAGGGCGACCGGACGAACGACCGCGAGCTGTTGACGGCGAAGCGGGAGGTCGAGCCGGACGTCGTGATCGACTGCGTGGCCTACCATCCGCGGGACGTGCGGAAGGCGACGGAGATCTTCGCGGACGTCGGGGCGTACGTCTACGTCTCCTCGGGGGCGTCGTACGCGGTCGACGAGATCCCGAAGCGCGAGGGCGAGACGCCGCTGCGCTCGTGTTCGGCCGATCAGGCGGCGGACGATTCCGGGGCGACGTACGGCAATCGGAAGGCCGAGGGCGATCGGGCGGTCTTCCGCGCGGCCGAACGGGGCGTGAACGCGATGGCGGTGCGCCCGACGGTCGTCTACGGCCCGCACGACTACACGGAGCGCCTCGACTACTGGCTCCACCGCGTGGCCGAGTACGACCGGGTCGTCGTCCCGGGCGACGGGACGAACCTCTGGCAGCGCGTCTACGTCGAGGACGTCGCGTCGGCGCTCCGTCTCGTCGCGGAGGAGGGGACGCCGGGCGAGGCGTACAACGTCGGCGATCGGAACGCGCTCACCTTGGCGGACACGGTGCGCGCGGCGGCGGACGCCCTCGACACCGACGTCGAGTTGGTGCACGCGAGCGACCGGGAGCTCTCGACGGTCGGTCTCGAACTCGGTTCGTTCCCGCTCTACCGGCCGGCGCCGCACCTGCTCGACACGCACGCGCTCGCGGGACTCGGCTGGGAGTCGACGCCGGTCGCGGAGGCGATGGCGCGGACGGCCGCCGATCACCGCGAGAGCGACCGCACGGGAATCGAGTGCGGCCCCGATCGTGCGGCCGAGGAGACGGTGCTCGACGTCCTCGATACGATCTGAAGCGGAGAGGACAACCGCTTTGTCGCGGGCCACCGACGGGCCGATATGTTCACCAAAACGTCGTGGATCAAGCTCCCGCGGAACGTGGTCGTCGGGCACGACGTCCTCGGGTCGGTCCGGGAGGTCGTCGCGGACACGCACCTCCGCGGGCGGCCGCTCGTCGTCACCAGCCCGACGCCGAACGAGGTGGCGGCGGCGGACATCGTCGCGCAGTACGAGGCGGCCGGTACGGATCCGGCGCTCGTCGAAGTCGACACCGCGAGCTTCGACGCGGTCACACGCGTCATCGACGCCGCCGAAACGGCGGACGCGGCGTACCTGATCGGCGTCGGGGGCGGGAAGGCCATCGACATCGCGAAGATGGCGAGCGACGACTGCGACCTCGGCTTCGTCTCCGTCCCGACGGCGGCGAGCCACGACGGCATCGTCTCGGGGCGCGGCTCCGTCCCGGAGGGCGACACGCGCCACTCCGTCGCGGCGGACCCGCCGGTCGCCGTCGTCGCGGACACGGGCGTGCTCGCGGACGCGCCGTGGGAACTCACGACCGCGGGCTGTGCGGACATCATCTCGAACTACACCGCGGTGAAGGACTGGCGGCTCGCGAACAGACTGAAGAACGTCGAATACAGTGAGTACGCGGCGGCGCTCGCGGAGATGACCGCAGAACTGCTCGTGGAGAGCGCGGACAGCATTCGGCCGGGGCTGGAGGAGGCCGCGTGGATGGTCGTGAAGGCCCTCGTCTCCTCGGGCGTCGCGATGAGCATCGCGGGCTCCTCGCGTCCGGCGTCGGGCGCCGAGCACCTCGTGAGCCACCAGCTCGACCGGATCGCGCCCGGCGAGGCGCTTCACGGCCATCAGGTCGGCGTCGCCGCCATCGTCACCGAGTACCTCCACAGCGGCGAGCGCGGCGACTGGCGCGCCGTCCGCGACGCCCTCGACGCCATCGACGCCCCGACGACCGCGGCGGGACTCGGGATCGACGACGACGTCCTATTGGACGCGTTGACGAGCGCGCACGAGATCCGGGATCGCTACACCATCCTCGGGAACGGCATCAGCGAGGCGGCGGCGCGCGAGGCCGTCACGAAGACCGGCGTCGTCTGACCCTCACCAGATGCCGAGCGCGCGTCCGGCCCCGTAGGCCGCTTCCCCGACCGCGACGGCGGCGCTCCGCACCGTTCCGACGCCCGATATCTCGACCGCGCCGCGGTCGTAGGCGTCGAGGAGGCTGCCCGCGGGGTCGTCGCTCGCGGTCGCGTTACAGAGGACGCTCGCGTTCGTCGTCACGCGGAGCGTCGGATCGTCCGTCCCGTTCTCGATCCGCGTCACCTGCGCGGTGTCGTTCGTGACGAGCGTGTAGTTCCGATCGAGACCGTGTACGTCCACGGCGACGCGCTCGTCGGCGAGCCGATCGCGGAGCACGCCGGGGAGTCGGTCGACGCTCGCGTCGTAGCCGTCGACGAACGCGTGCACGTCGGCGGTATCCGCGTCCTCGACTGCGCAGACGTCTGCACTCGTGTTCGCGGCGGATGCGGCCGGCGCGGTCGATGCGACGGCGGGCGTCGCGGCGGATGCGGCCGGCGCGGTCGATGCGACGGCGGGCGTCGCGGCGGTCGTAGCCGTCGCGCCCGCGACTGGCGTGCCGACGAGCGCCACCGCGAGGGCGAGCGCGAGCACGACGCCGCGCGTCCCGTCTCGTTCCATAGCCGATCGGAGGCGATGCTCGGAGAAGAGCGTGACGGCGAGACGGGACGTCGGCGGGGGCGCGCGACGGTCCGGAAACGAGAACTCGGTCGATAGTAACCCCGGACCTTTTACCGCACCGGGGGCGAAGCGGCGAGGCATGAGGAATGCGAAGATCATCTGCACTCTCGGTCCGGCGACGGACAGCCGGAGCACGATCCGCGATCTCGCGGACGCCGGTATGACTGTCGCGCGGCTGAACGCGAGCCACGGATCGGTCGAGGACCGCCGCGAGCGGATCCACACCGTCCGGAAGGTCGACGAGGCCACGGCCGAACCGCTCTCGGTGATGCTCGACACGCAAGGCCCGGAGGTCCGGACGGCCGAGATCGACGAGCCGATCCACGTCGAGACGGACACGACGGTGGCGTTCGTCATCGACGACGATGACGCGACGCCCGAACGCATCGGTCTCTCGAACGACATCACGGCGGTCGAGCCGGGCGACACGATCCTGCTCGACGACGGTCGCATCGAGACGCGCGTCGAGGACGTCGAGGACGGCGTCATCACGGCGCACGTCGTCAGCGGCGGCGAACTCGGCTCGCGCAAGGGCGTGAACGTCCCCGGCGTCGAACTCGATCTCGACGTCGTGACGGAGAAGGACCGACGGGACCTAAAGCTCGCCGCGGAGGAGAGCGCGGACTTCGTCGCGGCGTCGTTCGTCCGGAGCGCCGACGACGTCTACGAGATCTCCTCGACGCTGGAGGAGTTCGGCGCGGACATCCCGATCATCGCGAAGATCGAGCGCGCGGGCGCGGTGGAGAACCTCGACGAGATCATCGAGGCCGCCTACGGCGTGATGGTCGCGCGCGGCGACCTCGGCGTCGAGTGCCCGATGGAGGAGGTGCCGGTGACCCAAAAGCGCATCATCCGCAAGTGTCGCGACGCCGGCTCGCCCGTCATCACGGCGACGGAGATGCTGGACTCGATGGTCCACTCGCGGCGGCCGACGCGCGCGGAGGCGAGCGACGTCGCGAACGCCGTCCTCGACGGGACGGACGGCGTGATGCTCTCCGCGGAGACCGCGGTCGGCGACGACCCCGCGCGCGTCGTCGAGACGATGGATCGCATCGTCCGCGAGGCGGAGACGAGCGATGAGTACGAGGAGCTGCGCGAGCAGCGCGTCCCGAAGGCAGGCGACTCGCGGACGGACGCGCTCGCGCGCTCCGCGCGCTACCTCGCGCGCGACGTGGACGCCACTGCGGTCGTCGTCGCCTCCGAATCCGGCTACACCGCGCGGAAGGCCGCGAAGTTCCGCCCCGCGGTGCCCGTCGTCGCCACGACGCCGAACGACGACGTCCGCCGTCAGCTCGCGCTCTCCTGCGGCGTCGCGCCGCAGTACGCCGACTACACGACCGGCGGGGCCTCGGCGGTCATCGAGAACGCGGTCTCCGCCGCCATCGACGCCGGGATCGTCGACTCGGGCGACACCGTCGTCGTCATCTCCGGGATGATGACCGAACTCGAGGGGACGGACACGACGAACACGCTGAAGGTCCACGTCGCCGCGGAGACGGTCGCGACGGGCCGCTCCGTCGTCGGCGGGCGCGTGAGCGGGCCGGTCCACCGCATCGCGGACGGCGACCTCTCGGACGTCCCCGAGGGCGCCATCGCCGTGCTCCCCTCCGAGTTCGACGGCGAGTTCGACGGCGATCTCGAGACGCTCGCGGGGATCGTCAGCGCCGACACCGGGCTGACGGGCTACGCGGCCATGGTCGCACGCGAACTCGGCCTCCCGATGGTCGGGAGCGCGGCGCTCAGCGACGACGTCCCGAACGGGGAAGTCGTCACCATCGACGGCGAGCGCGGCGTCGTCTACGCCGGTCGCATCAGCGACGGCGAGGCCGAGCGGTAATGGCCGACACCCGCACGGACGGCGGTCGTGCGAGCGGGGACGACGACGGCGAGTGGCGCTTCGGCGTCGACGAGGTCGGCGAGGACGGCGTCGTCCGTGAGACGCCCGATCAGCCCGTCGAGCGCGGATCGCCGAGCGCGGAGAACGTCGTCTTCTTCCTCCTCGGCGCCGCGATCGCGGTCGGCGTCTTCGCCCTCCTGCTCGTCGGCTGACGCGGTAACTGCCCGCTGATAGCGCTCACGCCTCGCCTGCGGTGAGAGAACTGGTCACTTCCGCGTTCTCCGAACCACTCGGTCCCCGGACGCGAGCGTCGTCGTTCGTTCAAGTGAACTACCCTACCCTACT
>NZ_BATA01000012.1 GCF_000474235.1 Halarchaeum acidiphilum MH1-52-1 | reverse complement strand
CTACACCGCAACTGCCACGCGACAGCCACCGCTCCGCGACCGCCACAGCTACACCGCAACTGCCACGCCACAGCTACACCGCAACTGCCACTACGACCGCCGGCGCGACAGCCACCGCTCCGCGACCGCCTCAGCCCGCCTCACGCCACCGCAGCCACGAGCGCCGCCGAGGCCCCCGCGCTTTTGCTCCGCGCACGCCTAGCCGCGCGTATGGCTCGCATGGTCGACGGGGAGTGGCGCTACGACGTCGAGCAGATACAGAGTGGCGAGACGGGGGAGTTCCAGCGCGACACGACGTCGTTCCGGGACTGGATCGCGGGGTCGCGCCGCGGTCCCGACGACGTCGTGACCGACGGTCCCGAACCAGAGGCGGGCCGCTATCACCTCTACGTCTCCTACGCCTGCCCGTGGGCGCATCGCACGCTCTTCACGCGCGCCGTGAAGGGCTTGGAGGACGCCATCAGCGTCGACGTCGTCGATCCCGTCCGGAAGAACGAGGGGTGGGAGTTCGCGCCCGAAAAGAGGGGATGCACCGCGGAGAGCCAGTACGGCCACGACTACCTCCGCGAGATCTACGCCGAGGCCGACGAGAACTACACGGGCCGCGTCACGGTGCCCGTCCTCTGGGACAAACAAGAGGAGACCATCGTGAACAACGAGTCCGAGGAGATCATGCGGATGCTCGACACCGCGTTCGACGGGACCGGAGCGGAGCGAAGCGGCGACACGGTCGCGTCGGGATCACGGAGCGATTCCGACGCGATCGCCGAGAACGACGTCACCCTCTACCCCGAGGCTACCGCGAGGAGATCGACGACGTCACCGACGCGATCTACACGCCGATCAACAACGGCGTCTACCGCGCGGGCTTCGCAACGTCGCAGGACGCCTACGACGAGGCCGTCGCCGACCTCTTCGACGCGCTCGATCGCTGGGACGCCGTGCTCGCCGACCAGCGCTACCTCGCCGGCGACCGACTCACCCTCGCCGACGTCGCGATGTTCACGACGCTCTACCGCTTCGACGAGGTGTACCACACCCACTTCAAGTGCAACGCGAAGCGGATCGTGGACTACGAGCACCTCTGGGGCTACCTCCGCGAGCTCTGCCAACTCCCCGGCGTCGCGGACACGATGCACATGGACCACGTGAAGAACCACTACTACCGGAGCCATCCGGACGTCAACCCGAACGCGATCGTCCCCGTCGGTCCCGATCCGGACTTCTTCGCGCCCCACGGCCGCGACGGGCTACCGGGCGGGCCGCCCGCAGACCTCGCCGAGTGAACGATCGGGTCTCGACCAAAAAGGGGGCTCGCTCCGCTCGCGACCTACGCTAGGGGCGTCCGCTCGACGACCTGTCCGTCGTACGTCGGGTACTGCTCGACGATCTCCCCGTCCTCGACGTCGCCGTCCTCGATCATCTCCTCGAGGAGCCACCACGCGACCTCGATGTGGTTCGTCTTCGCGGTGTAGAACTCGTCGGGGACGCCGAGGTCGGCGAAGTGGGAGGGGGACGTGTACGTCTTCCCGTAGACGAGCGTGCCGTCGTCGGTCACCTCGTCGAAGTCGCGCTGGACGTTCTCCGCCATGCGCTTGAGGCGACTGCGATGCTGGGCGGCGTCCTTGAAGACGCTCGTGCAGAAGTAGACCTTCTCGTGGCTCGCCATCTCCTCCAGAATCGCGTCCTTCGATCCCTCGACGGCGCTCATGTGGCCGTCCTGAAGCTCGTAGCCGGCCTCCTGCATCCGCTCGTAGTTGCCGTCGCTCATCTCGAACTCGTTGACGTTGCAGAAGTCGGCGGCGCCCTCGTCGAGGAAGTCGAGGAACTCCCGCTCCGCGCGGATGCCGGGGATCTCGAAAGCGGGCGTGAGACCCTCCTCGCGGGCGACGTAGAGGATCTCCTCCCACTCCGTTCCGTGAAGATCGCCCCACAGCTCGTAGGGCGGGTGGAAGCGAATCTCGTCGAGACCGGCCTCCGAGAGTCGTCGCATGTTCTCGCGACCGCCCGTGATGCCCGTGTAGAGGTGCGTGTGGTGGTCCTCGCCGAACTCCTCTTTGAGGAGGCGGAGGTAGCGACACGTCCGATCTAAGGCCTCCTGCGGCTCGCCACCGGTGATCGAGGTGCCGAGGGCGTCCATCTTCTTCGCCTCGGCGATCACGTCCGCGTCGCCCTCGACGGGCCGCTCGTTCGCGTAGACCTGCGTGACGTTCTTCCGGTTCTCGCCCAGCGGGCAGTAGAAACAGTCGCGCTGATCGCAATACCCGTAGACGAAGAGGACCATCTTGCCCCCCTGCGCGCACTGCTCGCAGCCCTTCGAAATCATTGCGTATCTCCGGTGTAGCGCCTGAGCACTCAAAAACCGCACGGGTCTGGCGCGTGCGACGCGCACTCGTCCCGCGACCGTCGACTCCCGAACCTCCTTAACGATCGACGGCGTACGGGCGGTCGAATGCTGCTGGTCCTCTGCGTCGATCTGGACGACGATCTCGGTCGGAAGACGGGGTTGGATACGCCCGTCGTCGGCCGCGACGCCGTTGAGGACGCCGCGGTCGCGCTCGCCACCGCCGATCCGGAGGACAGCGACGTGAACGTCCTCTTCGAGGGCGTCCACCTCCACGACGACCTCGCGAGCGAGGAGCGCGTCGAAGTCGCGGCCGTCACCGGCGTCGACGGGAGCGACGTGCAGGCGAACCGCGCGGTCGGCACGGAGGTCGACGAGGTGCTCGCCGGACTCCAGACGGGCGAGGAGGTCCGCACCGTCATCGTCACCGACGGTGCACAGGACGAGTCCGTCCTCCCCGTCATCCGCTCGCGCGCCCGCATCGACGGCGTCCGCCGCGTCGTCGTCCGGCAGGCACAGGACCTCGAATCGATGTACTACACGATTAAGCAGGTGCTGAACGATCCCGAGACCCGCGGGACGATACTCGTCCCACTCGGCGTCCTCCTCCTCATCTATCCGCTCGCGGTGCTCGCGTCGTTCCTCGGACTTCCGGGCGCCGTCCTCGGCATCGCCTCGGGAGCGCTCGGACTCTACACGCTCTTTCGCGGTCTCGGTCTCGCGGACGTCGTCGACGACTTCGTGGAGCGAGCGCGCGACAGCCTCTACACGGGCCGAGTCACGCTCATCACGTACGTCGTCGCCGCCGCCCTGCTCGTCATCGGCGGCGTCGAAGGGATCGATCGCCTCCACGAGTACCAGCAGGTCACGGCCGGCCCGCTCCCGGTCACGTCAGTCATCGCCGCGCTCGTCAACGGTGCCGCGACGTGGTTCGCCGCCGCCGGTCTCACGTCGAGCATCGGACAGATCACCGACGAGTACCTCCACGATCACTTCAAGTGGCAGTACCTGAACGCCCCCTTCTACGTGCTCGCGATCGCCGCCGTCCTCTACGCGCTCAGCGGCTTCTTCCTCCGAACGGTCACGCTCCCGACGCTCGCCGCCGTCCTCACCGCCGGCACGCTCATGAGCGTCCTCAGCACGCTGGCGTTCGCCGTCATCGAGGAGCGGGACATACGAGCGGTGTGACGGGCGGCCGACGTGAGGCGCTCAGCGCTCGCGCTCGACGACGAACGCCGCCAGCCGCTCCATGTATTCGCGGGCGGCCCCCGCCTCGACCGTTGCGTCCTCTAGCGCCGCGACCGCCGCCTCGGACTCGGCGTCCGCGAGCGCGTTCACCCCCTCGACGGAGCGGTCGGTCACGCGCAACACCGAGGGGCGATCCATCTCCTCGTCCGTCCCCGCGGGCTTCCCGAGTTCGCCCGTCTCCGCCGTCACGTCGAGGACGTCGTCGCGGAGTTGGAACGCGACGCCGACGCGCTCCGCGTACTCCCCGAAGGCGTCCACCGTGTCGGTGTCGGCGTCCGCCGCGATCGCGCCGAGTTCCGCGGCGGCGCGAAAGAGCGCGCCGGTCTTTCGGCGCGCGAGCTCCATGTACTCGGACTCGTTCGAGGGTTGATCGACGAGTTCGGTCGCCTCGCCCTGCCCGAGTTCGACGAGCGAATCCGCGGCCGTCTCGAGGCGCGCGCGTCGTCGCTGAAGAGCGCGAACGCCTCGCCGAGCAACCCATCGGACGCGACGATGGCCGGCCCGTGCCCGTACGCCGCCCACGCCGATGGCTCGCCGCGCCGGAGGTCCGAACGGTCGATTATGTCGTCCACGACGAGCGAGGCGTTGTGGACGAGTTCGACGCCGACGGCGTAGTCGAGCGCGTCCGACGCCTCGCCGCCCACGGCCTCACAGCACAGCATCGCGAGCGTCGGCCGGACGCGCTTCCCCCCCGCGAGCGCCGCCGCCTCCACCTCCTCGCGGAGTTCCGGCGGCTCGACTGCCTCCAACACCTCGCGCAGGCGGTCCTCGACCGCGCGCCGGTGCGCCTCGACGTCCTCCATTGATGCGCCTTCGGGGCCGCAGGGCAAAAAGCACCGGCCATCGACGCCGCCCGGAGACGCGCGAACGCGCGGAACGGCGACGCCGAACGCGCCGATCGGTCAGCGCCCCTCGATCTCGTTTCGCGCGTTCGCCGCGCGACGAGCCTCCGCCGGGCGCCCGTCGACGTTCGCGAGGTCCTCGGTCGCCTCCAGCGTTCGGACGGCGTCGTCGAGGAAGCCGTAGATGTCGCCGGGGTACGCGTACACCATGTAGTCGTCCGTCATCACGTCCACCATCGCCTCCGGGTCGAGACCCTGCGCGCGCAAGTCGAGGAGGTACGCGATGAACTTCCGCTCCGGGTGCCCGCAGTAGGGGTTGGCCTGACAGTCGCAGTCGAGGAAGTCCTTCGAGAACTCGAGGACGCGATCGGCCGTCGCGTCGTTCAGCTCATCGAGGTTCCCGCCACCGAAGAGCACGTCGAGCGTCGCGCCGCTGAACGCGCCCTTCGGGAAGTTCGCGTCCAGTTGACTGACGAGCTGGCGGTGGTTCTTGATGTAGATCTTGTCCGTGACGGCCACTACCGATCTCTTGGGGCGCGCCGTCGAAAAGCGTGTCGCGTCGCGTCGGCGTTTTCGTAACGCCTATTAACGGCAGGACGCTACGGAGGAGTGCAGTGTCCGGGTTGGGGTAGTGGACTATCCTTCAGCCTTGTGGAGGCTGAGACGCGGGTTCAATTCTCGCACCTGGACCTTCTCTCGACGAACCGAACGAGGAGCGTGACGTCCAGCGCGAAATCGAACGACGAGAGGCTCGCGTAGCGACGCGAGCACGTCCGGCTGGCGTTCGATTCTCGCACCTGTTTCCCGCTTTTCGAGTGATCAGCCTCGAGTACCGCGTGTGCCCGACGGCAATCGCGGGCGTCGCGTCCGGGATGCACGCCGATGCGGCCCTTAGGACGCGCGGCTGTGGCCGTCCTCACCGTGGTCGTTCGCGGCCGGCGCGGGCGTCTGCGTGCCGCGGCCCGCGCTCTGGATGATGTTGAACGCGGTGACGAGGTCGGTGCGGCTGAGGAGGCCGACGAGGCCGCCGTCGTCGTCGACGACGATCAGCCGGCCGATGCCGCTCTGCTGGATGCGTTCGAGGGCGTCCATGGCTTCGGCGTCGGAACCGATCGTCTCGACGTCCGTGCTCATCACGTCGGCGACGGTGTAGGCGTCGCGCTCGACGGGCTGGACGTCGCGGGCGTCTTCGAGGGTGACGACGCCGACGACGCGGCCGTCCTCCATGACGGGATAGCCGGTGTGTCGCTCCTCGAACATCCGCTCGGTGAGCTGGCTGAGGGTGTCGTCCGGGTTGACGCGCTTGACGTCGCTCGCGGGCGTCATGACGTCGCGGACGGTGACGCCCTCGAAGGCGGCGTTCATCACGGTGCGTTGGCTCTCGGAGGACGCGCCGATGTAGATGAAGAAGGCGATGGCGACGAGGATGAGGTTGCCGAAGAGACCGATGATGCCGAGGATCACGGCGACGACCTTCCCGACTTCGGCGGCGAGCTGGGTGGCGCGGGCGAAGGTGCGCTTGCGCGCGAGGATCGCGCGGAGGACGCGCCCGCCGTCCATCGGGAAGCCGGGCAGGAGGTTGAAGACGGCGAGGACGACGTTCGCCATCGCGAGGTAGCCGACGACGAAGGCGACGACGGGACTCCCGCGGACGACGCCGAGCGCGGCGTAGGAGACGACGCCGAGCACGACGCTGACGACGGGACCGGCGATGGCGATGGTGAACTCCTGTTTCCAGTCTTCGGGCTGGTCTTCGAGGTTGGCGACGCCGCCGAGCAGCCAGAGCGTGATGGACTCGATGGGGTAGCCGTAGTGCATCGAGACGACGCTGTGGCCGAGTTCGTGGAGGAGGACGCAGACGAAGAGACCGACGGCGGCGGCGATCCCCAGCAGCCACGGAGTGAGCCCCTGCGAGAGCGTCCCGACGGGGAGACCGAGGTTCCACGTCGCGTTGAGGGTGTCCACCCACTGCTCGGTCTGCCAACCGATCAGCGCGGCGAACACCGGGAGGATGAGCAGGAAGGTGACGTCGAGCTTGATTGGGATGCCGAACACGCGTCCGACCGTGTAACTCCGCATACGGATGGGTTCGAACGACGACGGCTTAAACGTCGGTGGCCGGTCGAACGCCGGAGAGGGACGGGACGGTGCGGACGACCACCGCGAGCACGCGGGAGCGAACCCCTCAAATAGCCCGCAACCGTATATCGATGCGTGTCGAAGCAGGTCCAACGGGTGGATACGCTCTTCCTGCACGAGGTCGGCGACGACTACGCGGTCGTCGCCCGTCGCGACGGCGAGCGGCTGTTCCGAGCGCGCCTGACGACGAAGGAGACGGACGCCGGCCCACGACCCGGCAAGTTCCGGCTGAAGACGGCGAACGGCGAGGATCCCCGGTCGCCGGATCAGTTCGTCGAAATCGCGCGTCGCGCCGATCGCATCCGCGTCTCCGAACAGACTCCGCGCGACGGTCGCCGCGAGATCCGCGACCTCCTCGACGGCTATCAGCTCGCGGAGAAGGCGAAAGTCGTCCGGACGTGTCGCTACTGCGCGGGAAACGGCCGGTACTCGCCGATCACCGACGAGACGTCCGTCGAGGCCGACGGCGAGCGGATCTGTCAGGACTGCGCGATCCGCGAGCTCGAACGCGAACTCGCCTTCAAGGGCGACCTCACGGGCGCCGCCGAGGACCGTCTCGAAGAACTCCTCCTCGACGTCGGCGACCTCGACCGGATCGTCGGCCTCCTCGAGGGGCAACTCGACCCGGACCTCACGAAGTTCGACGAGGTGTCCGCGAACACGGACGACATCGACCCCTACCCGGTCTCGGACCTCGACCTCCATCCCGGCGTGCAGGGCCTCTTAGAGGATCGCTTCGAGTCCTTGCTCCCCGTCCAGAGCCTGAGCGTCGAGAACGGTCTCACCGAGGGTGAGGACCAGCTCGTCGTCTCCGCGACGGCGACCGGGAAGACGCTCATCGGCGAGATGGCGGGCCTGCATCGCGCGCTCAGCGGCAACGGGAAGATGCTCTTCCTCGTGCCGCTCGTCGCGCTCGCGAACCAGAAGCACGAGGACTTCGAGGACGAGTACGGCGACCTCGTCGACGTCTCCATCAGAGTGGGGTCCTCGCGCATCCGCGACGACGGACAGGCGTTCGACCCGAACGCGGACGTTATCGTCGGCACCTACGAGGGGATCGATCACGCGCTCCGAACCGGGCGCGACCTCGGGGACGTCGGCACCGTCGTCATCGACGAGGTCCACACCCTCCAAGAGGACGGCCGCGGCCACCGACTCGACGGTCTCATCACCCGCCTGAAGCACTACTGCGAGCAGCGCGAGCAGTCCCGAGACGATTACGCGGGCGCGCAGTGGATCTACCTCTCCGCGACCGTCGGCAATCCCGGCGGTCTCGCGAAACAACTCCGCGCGAACCTCGTCGAGTTCGAGGAGCGTCCGGTCCCCATCGAGCGCCACGTCACCTTCGCGGACGGCCAAGAGAAACCCGACATCACGAACAAGCTCGTCCGCCGCGAGTACGACAAGGAGTCCTCGAAGGGGTATCGCGGCCAGACGATCGTCTTCACCAACTCTCGGCGACGCTGTCACGAGATCGCGCGCAAGCTCGACTATCCCGCCGCCGCGTACCACGCCGGTCTCGACTACGGCAAGCGCAAGCAGGTCGAGCGCCAGTTCGGGAATCAGGATCTCGCCGCCGTCGTCACCACCGCCGCGCTCGCCGCCGGCGTCGACTTCCCCGCGAGTCAAGTCGTCTTCGACACGCTCGCGATGGGGATCGAGTGGCTCACGGTACAGGAGTTCGAGCAGATGCTCGGCCGCGCGGGCCGCCCCGACTACCACGACCGCGGGACGGTGTACATGCTCGTCGAACCCGACGCCGTCTACCACAACTCCATGGAGATGAGCGAGGACGAGGTCGCGTTCAAGCTCCTCAAGGGCGAGATGGAGGACGTCGTGATGCGCTACGACCAGAACGCCGCGATCGAGGAGGTGCTCGCGAACGTCGTCGTCGGCGGGAGCGCCGCGAAACGCCTCAGCGAGCGCATGGTCGGCGACGTCCCCACGAAACACGCCGTCGGCAAACTCCTCGAATACGGCTTCATCGACGGCCTCGAACCGACCGACCTCGGGCGCGCCGTCACGACGCACTTCCTCAACCCCGACGAGGCGTTCGAGATGCTCGACGGCGTCCGCAAGGAGATGGACCCCTACCGGATCGCCGCCGAGATCGAACTGCTAGGCGAAGAGGAGTAGGGGCGAACAACGTAACACTTACCGCCGCGCGATGGCTACCTGTCGGTGCGGGACCGTGGGGTAGCTTGGCATCCTTCGGCCCTTGGGTGGCCGTCACCCGTGTTCGAATCACGGCGGTCCCACTTTCACTCCTCGCAGACGACGTCGCGGAGTTCTTCGAGCAGATCCGGTCGGTGTTCGGCGAGGAGCGCGACATCCTCGGGTAGTTCGTTCTGAATGCGACGTCGGACGCGCGAGACGGCCTGATAGCGCTTGTGGTCGTCCACGTCGGCGTTGCCGGACAGCCGTTCGCGTTCGGTGTCGGTGATGAGCGCGCGTGATTTCGCCATACGAACCGAAGCATGGTCATGTCCTTGAACGATTAGATACCGAATACTCGGTATCTTTATCGTATAGTGGGGTGACAGTATTGCATGGACCCACACCGACAGGGCGATCTCACGGAGGCCATCGTGATCGCGGAGCTGAAGCGCCGCGACATCCCCGTCTCGGTCCCGTTCGGGGACAACGAGCGCTACGACCTGCTCGCGGAGGACGACAGTGGCGGGATCTGGAAATTACAGGTGAAGACGGGACGCTACCGCGACGGGAAGGTACTGTTCAACGGGAAGTCACAGCACACGAACGCGAGCGGGCACACGTATCAAGAGTACGACGGCGACGTCGACTACTTCGTCATTCACTGCGACGAGGTGGGGGGCCTCTACCTCGTTCCCGAGTCGGAAGTCGGGAGTCAGATGAGCCTCCGCGTCGCGGACGCGACGCAGGACCATCGGACGATCAACTGGGCCGACGACTACGACTTCGATGAGCGGTGGCCGCCCGAACCCGCTACGACTGGCTGGCGCGACGCCGTCATCGCTGACCTCCGCGAGCGGGGAATCGACGTCCTCGGTGCACGCGGGGGCGACGCACCGTATGACGTCGTAGTCCGGGATGCGGACGAGACGCTCTATCGGACGAGCATTCGACCGGGAAGTGTGAGCGGCGGCCGCGTCCGCTTCGACACCGGTTCGACTCACGCACCCGGACGCGACGACGTCGATCTCGTTCTCGTCCGGTGTCGAGACACCGAGGAGACGTACTTGATCGAGCGCGACGCGTACGATGAGTCCATTAGCCTCCGCGTCGAGCCGACGCGAAACGACGACAAGCGAACCCATCGCGCCGCCGACTACACCCTCGATCGGCGCTGGCCGCCCGCGTGAACGCGACGGTCCGCCATCACGTTCTTCCGTGTGCGTGAGTTATTATCAGGCATGGTTGGGACCGACCGACGGCCGTCCGAGTCGACCCTGTTCGTGTGTCGAGACTGTGGAACCAGCGTCGAGGGAGTCGAACCGACCGAGGAGTGTCCCGAGTGCGGCGGCCTGCTGCGGAACACCACCGTCGATCACGACTGAGCGGCGCGAGCCCGGTGCGTGAACGCGGACGCCGGTCTCCTCGTGCGTCTGTCCGTTCAGTTTCACCACCCTTTGCCAAACTTCTTACGGCGTCGCGCGTTACCTACGTGAGCGAATGGCTCAGGCTACGGATCAGGAACTCGTCGACCGCTTCGAGACGTTTCTCCGCCGCTACTACTCGGACGAGGTCGGCGACCTCGCACGGAACTACCCGCGCGATCAGAAGAGCCTGCGCGTCGACTGGGGCGACCTCTACCAGTTCGACGCGGACCTCGCGGACGACTACCTCCGGTATCCCGACCGGTATCAGGAGGCCGCCGAGGAGGCCCTGCGGCGCTACGACCTCCCGATCGACGTCTCGCTCGGACAGGCGCACGTCCGCGTGCGCGGGATCGCGGAGGCGACGGAGATCCGCGCGCTGCGCTCCGAGCACCTCAACACCTTCGTCGCCGTGCAGGGCATCATCCGGAAGGCCACGGAGGTCCGCCCGAAGATCGAGCAGGCGGTGTTCGTCTGTCAGCGCTGCAACTACGAGACGCAGGTGCCACAGTCCGATTCGGGCTTTCAGGAGCCGTACCAGTGCGAGTCCTGCGAGCGACAGGGACCGTTCAAGCTCGACCCGGAGAAGTCGGAGTTCGTCGACTCGCAGAAGCTCCGCATTCAGGAGAACCCGGAGGGCCTCGCGGGCGGCGAGACCCCCGAGAACATCGACGTCCACGTCGAGGACGACCTCACGGGGCGCGTGACGCCGGGCGATCACGTGACCGCGACGGGGTCGCTGCGACTGGATCAGAGCGAGTCGAACGAGAGTCCGGTCTTCGACGTCTACATGGAGGGCAACCACGTCGAGATCGAGGACGAGCAGTTCGAGGACATGGAGATCACGAGCGAGGACAAGGAGACCATCGTCGAGATCTCCCAGCGCCCCGAGATCTACGAGGACATGGTCGACTCCGTCGCGCCCTCCATCTACGGCCACCGGCAGGCGAAACTGGCGATGCTCCTGCAGCTCTTCTCGGGTGTCACGAAACACCTCCCGGACGGCTCGCGGATCCGCGGCGACCTCCACATGCTCCTCATCGGGGACCCCGGAACGGGGAAATGCCTCGACGGCGACACCCGCGTCACGCTCGACGACGGAACGGAGCGGCCGATACGGGAGATCGCCGAGGAGAACCTCGACGACCCGAAGCCGGTCGACGACGGTGTCTGGGACGACGTCGACATCCCGCTCCCGTCGATGGAGGCCGACGGGACGCTCGCCGAGCGGCGGGCGACGAAGGTGTGGAAGCGCGAGGCTCCCGAGGAGATGTGTCGCGTCCGCACGTCGAGCGGGCGCGAACTCGACGTGACGCCGTCGCACCCGTTGTTCGTGCAGTCGGGCGGTCGAATCGAGGCGCGACGGGCCGACGGTCTCACGGAAGGCGCGTTCGTCGCGACGCCGCGGACGCTCCGGACGGACGGAGACGATGCGCTCGACGTCGAGTACCGGGAGTCGAGAGCGCCGAACGCGGTCCACCTCGACCTCCCGAGCGAGTGGACGCCATCGCTCGCGCGACTCGTCGCCTACGTCGTCGCCGAAGGACACGTCGTCCTCCGCGACGACCACACGGCGGACGTCCGCGTGACGAACAACGACGCCGAAATCGTCGACGACGTCACGGACGCGCTCGGCGCGCTCGGCCTCAACTACAGCGTCGACGAACCTCGGGGGGGGAAGTCCGCGAAGACGGTGCGCTGTAATTCGGGCGAGTTCGCGAGCTTCCTCGAAGCCCTCGAACCCGCCATCCTCGAACGCTCCGCGGACCAACGCGTCCCGGACGCAATCGAGCGCGCGACGCTGGAGACGAAGCGCGCGTTCCTCCGCGCGTACGTCGACGCGGAGGGACACGTCTCGACGACGCAGCGGTCGATCACGGTCGCCTCGACGAGCCGGGACCTCCTCGAAGACGTCCGAACGCTCCTGCTCGCGTTCGACGTCACCAGCAGCGTCGAGGAGCGACACAACGGGAGCTATCGGCTACGGATCGGCGGTGACAGCTTCCGGCGCTACGTCGACGCCGTCGGGTTCGTCACCGACCGGAAGACGGCGGCGTCGCACGCGTCGACGAGCAGCCGTCGAACACGAACGTCGATGTCGTCCCCGAAGTGGGCGACGAACTCCGGCGGGTCCGGGAGACCCTCCAACTCTCGCAGTCCGAGTGCGGGCTGACGCGTTCGACGTATCAGCACTACGAGCGCGGCGACCGGAACCCGAGCAGAGAGAGCCTTCAGGCGGTCGTCGACGCGTTCGAAACACGCCTCGCGTGGCTCCGCGAGACGCGGCGACGACTCGAAACCGGAGAGTGGAGCGATGTCACAGCGATCCGGCGGGAGCTGAACGTCTCACAGGCGGCGCTCGCGGACGGGATGGGCGTCGAACAGACCGCCGTGAGCTACTACGAGCGAAACGACATCGTCCCCGACGGCGGGAAAGTGTCGGCGGCACAGAGCGGGCTCGTCGAACGCATCGGGGACGCGCTCGGAGCGGCCGAAGACGTCGAACGCCTCCGATCGCTCGCCGAGAACGATGTCTCGTGGGATCGGATCGCCTCCATCGAGCGCGTCGAACCCGCCGAGGAGTGGGTGTACGACCTCGAAGTCGAGGGGACGCACACGTACCTCTCGAACGGCGTCGTCTCGCACAACTCTCAACTCCTCTCGTACGTCCAGAACATCGCGCCACGCTCGGTGTACACGTCCGGGAAGGGGAGCAGTTCGGCGGGGCTTTGCGTGACGGGTGACACGCTCGTTCACACGACGGAGGGATTCCGGGAGATCCGCGACGTCGTCTCGGAGCGACTTCCGGACCCGGTCGACGAGGAGACGGCGGTCACGGACGCCGTCGATCTCTACACGTTCGACCGCGACGAGGGCACGGTCGACACGCGTTCGACATCGCATCTCTGGCGGATGCCGGAGAAGGCGTGCCGGCGCATCGAGACGGCGCACGGGAAGGAACTCGAAGCGTCGGTGAACACGCCCGTGCTGACGTGCGGCGAGTCGGGGATCGAGTGGACGTCGATCTCCGACGTCGAGGCGGGCGACCACGTCGCGGTGCCGCGCTACGACGACGTCGAGCGGTCGGAACTCCGCGTGCGCGACTTCCTCGAACTCACCGCGGAGAAGGTGAAACTCGACGACGACTCGATCGCGTTCGTCCGGGACGCGCTCGTCGAGCGGTTCGGAACGCTCCGCGACGCGGCGGCGGAACTCGGGCTTTCCGAGGACTTCGTCTACGACTCGCTGCGCAACCGTCACGTCCCGCAGGAGGAACTCGACGTCATCCTCGACGCTATCGGCGCGAGCCGGGACGACGTGAGCTACGAGCGGACGATGCTACGGCACGGCGACAGCGTTCGGATCCCGGACACGTTCGACGAGGACCTCATGTACCTCATCGGACTCGTCTTCGGCGACGGCGACATCGCGCTCGATCGGCGCGACGAGAACCGCGGGCTCGTCCGGATCTCGAACGGCGACGAGGCGCTGCTCGAACGCGCACGGGAGCTCTTCGCGGAGAAGTTCGACAAGCACGTCGAGATCGAACGGCAAGACGATCGCGTCCCCTGTATTCGAGTGAATAACGCGACGATCGCCCGGCTCTTCTCGAACGTCGGCATGCGTACTCCCAAGCCGGACCTCGCGCTCGACCCACGGTTCACGACCGCCGAGCACGCCGACGCGTTCGTCCGCGGTCTGATGGACGCGGACGGGGCGGTATCGCAGCGTTCGGATGGCGGGTCGAGCGTACTCCTCTCCACGATCAGCGAACGCCTCGCAGAACAGCTGCAGGCGATCTTGGAGACGTACGGCGTCCGCGCTCGGACGCGCGAACGCGATCGCCGCGGGACGACCGAGCTCGCGGACGGGCAGGTGATCGAGTCGAAGCACGTCCAGCACTTCGTCGAACTCTACGGCGCGGACATCGAGCGGTACGCCGACGCGATCGGCTTCGAGTCGGCGGCGAAGCGGGCCGCGCTCGACGCGATCGTCGGCGACGCGACGCGACGTGAGGAGACGATCCCGGTCGGGTCGGCGCTCGCGACGGTCGACGGGCCGAGCGGCGACTACTACACGAACGTCACTCGGGGCGATAACCCCGGACGCGGTCGGGCGCGAGCGATGCTGGACGATCTCGACCTCGGTAGCGCGGAGCCGCTCGTCGAGGAGGCCGTCGACGCCGACCTCCGCTGGGACGAGGTCGTCGCCGCGGTCGACACCGGCGAGAAGGAGGTGTTCGATCTCACTGTCCCCGAGACCCACAACTTCGTCGGGAACGGCGTCGTCACGCACAACACCGCCGCCGCGGTTCGCGACGACTTCGGCGACGGCCAGCAGTGGACCCTCGAGGCGGGCGCGCTCGTCCTCGCCGATCAGGGGATCGCGGCTGTCGACGAACTCGACAAGATGGCCGCGGACGATCGCTCGGCCATGCATGAAGCACTAGAGCAGCAATCCATTAGCATCAGTAAGGCGGGAATTAACGCCACCCTCAAATCTCGGTGTTCGTTGCTCGGCGCCGCGAACCCGAAGTACGGGCGCTTCGACCAGTACGAGCCGATCGGCGAGCAGATCGACTTGGAGCCGGCGCTGGTCTCGCGCTTCGACCTGATCTTCACCGTCACGGACCAGCCGGACCCGGAGGAGGACGCGCGACTCGCCGAGCACATCCTCCAGACGAACTACGCGGGCGAACTCCACACGCAGCGCGAGCACCTCGCGTCGGCGAACTACACGGAAGACGAGGTGGCCGCACAGACCGACGAGGTCGCACCCGAGATCGACGCCGAACTCCTGCGGAAGTACATCGCGTACGCTCGGCGGAACGTCTACCCGGCGATGAGCGACGAGGCGCGCGCGGCCATCGAGGACTTCTACGTCGACTTGCGTGCGGAGGGGGCGGACGAGGACGCGCCGGTGCCGGTGACGGCGCGGAAGCTCGAAGCGCTCGTGCGGCTCGCGGAGGCCTCCGCGCGCGTTCGGCTCTCCGATACGGTCGAGGAGAGGGACGCGGAGCGCGTCATCGCCATCGTACGCTCGTGTCTGGAGGCGATCGGCGTCGATCCCGAGACGGGTGAGTTCGACGCGGACGTCGTCGAGACGGGGACGTCGAAGAGCCAGCGCGATCGCATCAAGAACCTGCGGGCGCTCATCGAGGACATCGAGGACGACTTCGAGGAGGGCGCGCCCGTCGAGGAGGTGATGGCGCGCGCCGAGGAGGTCGGGATGGATCGCGCGAAGGCCGAACACGAGATCGAGAAGCTGAAGAAACAGGGCGAGGTCTACGAGCCTCGAACGGGCACCTGCGGACGACGTAGCGGATGGATCGCATCAGCGCGCTCCGGAACGTCGAGGAGGCCTTGGCGGCGCTCGAAGCGGGGGAGACGGATCTCGCGAGCGCCGAGGAGCGGGTGTGCGCGATCCTGCGGACGTACGCGACCGACTACGACGGCGCCCTCACGGCGTGGCGAGCATCGGGCGACCCGGCCGTCGAGGGACTGGTGGTGCTCGCGGCGAGCGAGCGCGAGGCACGCGAGCGGGTCGCAGCGCTCGTCGACGAGACCGACGTCAGGGTCTCGGTGTCGCGTCTCGCGTAGTGTTCGACCGGCGGCGTTTTATCCGCTGATCGCCACCTTACCGGGGTGTTACTGATCGTCGCGTATTCGCGGGCCGCGCGGCAGGCCCTCCGGAATAGCTGTTCGACGCACCCGGAGACGGTCGTCCGGCGCTTCGGCCGGGCGGTCCTCCTCCGGGAGACGGAGTACGCGGCGTTCCTCGCGTGCCGGCTGCGCGAGCGCTTCGGCACCGGCGTCGAGGTGGCGCGCACCGAACCGCTGAACGAGTACCGCGACGTGCCCGAGCACGTCCGGGCGGCCGCGGCGGCGTACGAGGCGCGCGAGTCGCCGAGCACGTCGTACGCGAAGTTCGCCGCGGGGACGGCGTATCCTGATCCGGAGGCGATGCGCGAGACGCGACTCGCGGACTGATGCTGGCGCGCGTCGACGGGGTCAGCGGGGAGACGGTGCGGACGAGCGCGCTCGACCTGCGCGAGACCGACGTCACGGCGACCGAAGCGCTCGCCGCGATCCGCGATCCCGAGGGGTGGATCCGGTGTCCGACGCCGACGGCGATGCACGAACACGTCGGTCTACTGGACGGTCCCCGAGCGGTCGGGACGACCGCGCTGGTCGCGGCCGCGCGATCGCGAGGGTACGAGGTGCCGGAGATGAGCGCGCTCGACGATGTCCGGGCGGCGCTCGCGGGGCCGGTTCCGGACGTCCGGGGGCTTCGCGACGTTCGGGAGCGGATCGCCGCGCTGGACGAGGAGGTGGCGGCGCGCCGCGAGCGCGTCGAGCGCCTCGGCGGGATGGTCGCGGCGTTCAGAGAGGTGGATGCGGCCGATGACGGGGTTCGGGCGGCGCATCGATCGGCCGCGGCGGCGCTCGCGGACGTGGAGACGGACCGAATCGCGGCCGCGGAGACGTACGGGCGGCTCCGACGGGAGGCGCGCGCGACCCGCGACGAGCGGGAGCGACGCCTCAGGCTCGAAGACGAGGAGCGGCGACTGCGGCGGGCGCGCGACGCGTCGCTCGCGGCGGCGATCCGGCCGTCGTACGAGCGTGCACGCCGTGCCGTCCCGGGTGGGCCGTGGTGCGACGTCCTCGCGCTCGCGCGCGTGGCCCGCACTCGGGCGCCGCTCGTGCTCGTCGGCGGGCCGTTCGAGCGGCGCGCGCGAGCGGCCGCGTGTCTCGACGCGTCCGTGGTGCTCGTCTCGGCGCGCGTTTAAGGCGGAGCGGGGGACGAGAGGGCGACGTGTCGATCAGTATCGAGAGCGCTGCGACGGCACGGGACGGCGTGACGCTCGTGACGGCGATCGTGCGGAACGAGAGCGACGCGGACCGGCGCGTCCGCATCGAGAACGAACTCGACGGGGTCGTCCGCCCGCCGCGGCTTGACGGTGTCGCCGCGGACGGCTGGGACGTCGATGGGTTCGAGGGCGTCGTGGCGAAGCGGGGAACGCTCGCGCTGGGCTACGCGTGCGGCGGGGCGCCGTCGGCCGAGCCGTGTCGCGTAGCGTGGACGGAAAACCCGGGGCGCGTCCGAGCGCGTCGACGGTCGCGGACGCGGTGCGCGACCTCGCTGACCCGCGACCGCCCGCCGCCGGCGTCCCACACGAGGGAGGGAACGCGCCGCCGATCCCGCCCGCGGTGACGGCGTGGCTGGACGGTCTCGAGGGTCGCATCGAGGCGGGCGCGACGAGCGAGGACGAATGGCGCGCGCTCGCGGCGGTCGGCGAGCGGATCGGGGCGCTCGCGGGGAGGGCGTGATCCTCGCGGTCGTCGGCGGGAAGGGCGGAGTCGGGAAGTCGACGGTCGCGATGGAACTCGGCGCGCACCTCGACGCCGTCGTCGTCGATGCGGACCTCTCGATGGCCGACCTGCCGACGGCGCGCGGGCCGGACCTCCACGACGTGCTCGCGGGGCGCGCGAGGCCGATCGAAGCCGTCCGCGAGGGCGGTGCGGTGTCGATCCTTCCGTGCGGGCGCACGCTCGCGGGAGCGCGGGCGTGCGACGTCGGGCGCCTCGGCGAGGTGCTGACGGTGGTCGCCCGCCGGTACGGCGACGTGATCGTGGACTGCGCCGCGGGGATGCGCGCGGACGTCGGCGTGCCGCTCGCCGTCGCGGACGCCTGCGTCGTCGTCACCGCGCCCGAGCGGCCGGCGTTCGCGGACGCGATCCGAGCGCGCGAGCTCGCGCGGTCGTTCGACGCGGGACTCGCGGTGATCGCGTACAACCGCGCGGAGCGGGTGCCGGAGCGCGTCGAACGGACGCTCGGTGCGCCCGGCGTCCCGATCCCGACTGACGAAGCCGTGCGGCGCGCGCGGCGGACGGGCTATCCGACGAGCGCGCTGTTCCCGGACGCGGCGGCGAGCGCGGGATTCGCGGCGCTCGCCGACGCGGTGCGGGCGTGCAGGCTCTGAGGAGAAAGAGACTGACACGGGGGGAATGGTGGGCTTTTCGCGGCGTCAGTCGAGCGCGTAGTAGGCGTTGCGGAGAGTGGCGGGCGTGATGCCGGCGGTCTCCGCGGCGTCGGCCTGCGTGAGCGCGTGGTCGAGTTCGCTCGCGGCGGCGTAGAGGCAGGCGGCGGCGACGCCGCTGGGTTTCCGGCCGCCGGTGGATCCGCTCTTCGCGGCGTCGGCGGCGATCGCGGTCGCGCGGCGCTCGACGGCGCGCGGGAGGTCGAGTTCGGTGGCGAAGCGCGGGATGTACTCGCGGGCGTCGATCGGGCCGGTCGGGAGTCCGAGTTCGCGATTCATCGCGGTGTAGGCGGCGTGGAGTTCGTTCTCGTCGGCGCGTGCGACGGCGACGATTTCCGCGACGGTGCGCGCGACGCCGTTCGTCCGGCAGACGGCGTAGACGGCGGCCGCGGCGAACCCTTCGAGCGAGCGGCCGCGGAGGAGACCCTCGCTCTGAGCGGAGTCGAAGAGCGTGCAGGCCTGATCGCGGACGCCGTAGGTGAGCGAGAGCGAACTCACGAGGCGGCGGATCTCGGTGAACGCGTAGATCTGGTTCCGCTCGGCCTTCGAGGCGACGTTCGCGCGGCTGTGCTGACGGCGGAGGCGCGCGAACTGGCGGCGTTTCCGACCCGTGAGCCGCGATGAATAGCCGATTTCGGTGCTGAGGCCGCGGTCGTGACGCGATCGGGTGAGCGGCGCGCCGACGCGCTCGCGGTTCCGATCGTCGTCCGCGAACGATCGCCACTCGGGACCACGGTCGATGCGGTGCGTCCCGACGACGAGGCCGCACTCCGTACAGATCGTCTCCTGACTGTCGCGTTCGAGGTGGCCGTCGCATTCGGGGCAGGTCGTCGTCGCGTGACTCATACGTCGACGTTGGCGCCGGATCGGTACTTAAGTGCCGGACGGTTCGACGAAGTTGAGGGTCTCGACGGCCGCGGAACGTACCGGTGACCGGTACGTTCGGAATCGGCCGATATCGGCGCTTTACTGCCCGACGAGCGGCAAGCTCATGTAGTCGAGCCGACGAGAGTCGGGTGATGGGTCTCTCGGACATCGCCGCGGGGTTGACCGTGACGACGCCGCAGCGCGAGCGCGGGGTCGCGACCGTCGACGCGACGGACGTCCCGCTCGCGGAGCGGCTCGCGCCGTACGCGGAGGACCTCCCGTGCCCCGCCGCGGTGGCGGCGGCGCTCCTCGACGCGTACGGAGCGGGGACGAGCGTCGGCGCGGCCGCGGCCGCCGCGGGCGTGGCACCGACGACGGGCGCGAAGGTCCTGCACGTCCTCGGCGTCGCGGGCGTCAATCCGCTGTCGCCGCTCGCACGCGACGTCGTCGCGGACTGGCTGGACGGCGAACTCGCGCGGAGCGAGGCGGTCACGCTCTCGGGCGCGAGCGATGCCGAGTTCGCGCTCGGCGCGTACTGCGCGACGCACCCGCCGATCGAGGGCGCGAAAGCCGTCGTCGCGGCGTCTCGCGAGCCGGATTCGCGCGCGATCGCCGCGCGCGAGCGTGACGCCCTCGCGGAGGCGGTCGACACGCCCGACGGACTGCGGTGATCAGGCGAGCCGACGACGGAGGGTGGCGAGAAGTCCTGCGGCGTCCTCGGGAACGAGGTCGTCGATGGCGAAGGCGCGTTCGACGAACGACGCGACGGCACGCGTGTAGTCGTCCGGATCGGCGGGCGTGCCGGCCGGTGCGTCGCTCTCTGGTCCGAGAGCGGAGTCGGGAACGGCGACGTGGGCGTCGGCGAGCGCGTCCGCCGCCGCCGAGTTGGCGACGACGATCGGGTCGGCGTCAACGCCGACGTCCGCGAGGCGGCCGCGCTCGCGCGAGAGGGCGTCCCGGCCTCGTTCGTCGGCGCTCGTGACGAGCGCGAGCTGATCGGCGGTGGTGACGGCAGCGACGGCGGGGTTCGTCGCGACCGGCGGCGTGTCGAGGAACACGTAGTCGTAGGCGTCGGCGGCATCGGCGACGCGGTCGGCGAGTCGCTCGGCCGCCTCGGCGCCTTTCGCGTCGGCCACGCGGCCGAACGGCGCGTGCGATGGGGCGAGTGCGAGCGCGCCGTCGCCGGGCGCGTCGAGCGCGTACGCGGCGTCTCCGACGGCGATTCCGGGATCGATGGCGAGCGCGGTCGCGTCCGGGTCGAGACGGGCGTCGACGTACGTCGAGAGGCCCTGCGTGTCGTAGTTCGCGTCGAGGACGAGCGCGTCGTGGCCGGTGGCGGCGACGAGCGCGGCGGCCTCGACGGAGAGACGGGTCGCGCCGACGCCGCCGGCCGCGCCGACGACGGCGAGCGTTCGCGGTGCGGACATACGCCTAGCGGCGTGCGGGCCGGACAAAAGCGCGGTGGCGCCCTACTCGTGGATCCCGTAGTCGTCGCCCGTCCAGTCGTTCGCGGGCGTGTCGTACACCGGGTGGTTCCGGTCGCGTTCGTCGAGGCGGGCGTGATCGCCGGCGTCGAGTTCCCAGTCGAACAGTTCGAGGTTCGACTCGACGTGCTCGGGCGAGGAGGATTTCGGGAGGACGACGACGTCGTTCTCCACGGCCCACTTGAGCACGATCTGCGCGGGCGACTTGTCGTACGTCTCCGCGAGCTCTCGGACGACTTCGTCCCCGAAGACGTCGGTGCGCGCGAGCGGTGCGGCGGCTTCGAGCACCGTGTCCGTCTCGCGGCAGTAGTCGACGAGGTCGGGGCGCTGGAACCACGGGTGGTACTCGATCTGGTTGACGGCGATGGGGACGTCGCTGACGTGCTGCGCGCAGGAGAGCTGATAGGCGCTGAAGTTCGAGACGCCGACGTTCTTCACGAGGCCGCGCTCCTTCAGTGTCGCCATCGCGTTCATCGTCTCGCGGATGGAAACTGCGGGATTCGGCCAGTGGACGAGGTAGAGGTCGAGGTGGTCCGTCCCCAGCTTATCGAGCGACGCCTCGCAGGACTCGATGAGGGCGTCGTACGTGAGGTGTTTCGGGAGGACCTTCGAGGTGAGCCAGAGGTCGTCGCGCTCGTAGTCGGCGAGGACGTCGCCGATCTCGGCCTCGTTGTGGTAGCCCTCGGCGGTGTCGACGTGCGTGTACCCGGCGTCGAGACCGGCGCGTACGGCCTCTTTCACCGTCTTCCCGCCGATGTCCCACGTCCCGACGCCGACCGTCGGGAGTTCGTCGCCGCTCTCGAGCGTCACGGATGGAACGGTCATGTCACGAGGAAGGGTGTCCGGGACGGCCTTAGTCGTTCGGACGGCGGCAGAAGGGCGCGGGATCAGCCCTCGATGCGCGCGGCGATGTCGTCGAGGTCGTCGTCGTCGAGGTCGGGGCGTTCGCCCGCCACGGCGTGAATCGGGCTACCCCCGTCGCTCTCGAAGCGGGGGACGAGGTGGACGTGGACGTGCGGGACCTCCTGTCCCGCGGCCTCGCCGTCGTTGATGCCGACGTTCAGGCCGTCCGCGTCCACCGCGGCCTCGACGTCGGGGACGAGGTCGTGGACGAGGTCGAAGACGGCGCGCGACTCATCGGCGCCGAGGTCGGCGAGTCGTTCCGTGTGGGCCTTCGGCACGACGAGCGCGTGACCGGGCGCGAGCGGGTTCGCGTCGAGGAACGCGAGCGCGTCGTCGGTCTCGGCGACGACGCGGCCGGGGATGTCGCCGCTGATGATCGAGCAGAAGATGCAGTCGTCGCTCATACGCGGTGGGTCGGCGCGGCGCTCCCTAACTCATTCGGTCAGCGAGAGTGACGCCGGGGAGCGCGAGCGGCGGACGTCGCCGGGCGTCCCGGACTCGCCGACGATGACGGCACCGCGCGGGCGCGGACGCGGGACCGATTCTCATTTCACCGAGGAGAGTGAGGGATGGGGCATGGACCGATTCGCCGAGCCCCCGGAGCAGTACGATCCCGAGGCGGTTCGGGACCGGGTGTTCGACCACTGGGACGAGGTGGACGCCTACGAGCGGACGAAGGCGCACCGCGAGGACGGCGAGGACTTCTTCTTCGTCGACGGCCCGCCCTACACGAGCGGCGCGGCCCACATGGGGACGACGTGGAACAAGTCCCTGAAGGACGCCTACATCCGCTACTACCGGATGAACGGCTACGACGTGACGGACCGGCCGGGCTACGACATGCACGGTCTCCCGATCGAGACGAAGGTCGAGGAGAAACTCGACTTCGACTCGAAGCAGGACATCGAGGAGTTCGGCGTCGAGGCCTTCATCGAGGAGTGCAAGCGGTTCGCCGACGAGCAACTGGAGGGTCTCCAGTCGGACTTCCAGTCGTTCGGCGTCTGGATGGATTGGGACGAGCCGTACAAGACGGTCGATCCGACGTACATGGAGGCGGCGTGGTGGGGGTTCAACCGCGCGGCCGAGCGCGGCCTCGTCGAGCAGGGCAAACGCTCGATCAGCCAGTGTCCGCGCTGCGAGACCGCCATCGCGAACAACGAGGTCGAGTACGAGGACGTCGAGGACCCGACCGTCCACGTGAAATTCCCCCTCGAAGAGCGCGAGGGAAGTCTCGTCATCTACACGACGACGCCGTGGACGATTCCCGCGAACGAGTTCGTCGCGGTGGGCGAGGACATCACCTACCAGCAGGTGCGCGCCGTCAAGACGGACAGCGGCGCGGCGATGGGCGAGGGCGGCGAGGTCGTCGCGGAGGACGTCCTCTACGTCGCCGAGGCCTGCGTCGAGGACGTCCTGAAGGAGGGACGCTACGACGACTACGAGATCGTCGATTCCTTCCCCGGTTCGCACATGCTCGGCTGGGAGTACGAGCACCCGCTCGCCGAGGAGGTGCCGGATCGCCCGGACGCGCGCGGCGTCGGCGAGGTCTACCACGCGGACTACGTCGAGGCCGCGGACACGGGTCTCGTCCACTCCGCGCCCGGCCACGGTGACGTGGACTTCGAGCGCGGCGAAGAACTCGGTCTCCCCGTTTTCTGTCCGGTCGGCGGCGACGGCGTCTACACCGCGGAGGCGGGCAAGTACGCGGGCGAGTTCGTGAAGGACGCCGACGAGGCCATCACGCAGGACCTCGCGCGCAAGGGCCACCTGCTCGCCTCCGGGACGATCACACACTCCTACGGGCACTGCTGGCGGTGTGACACGCCGATCCTCCAGATCGCGACCGATCAGTGGTTCATCACGATCACCGACGTCAAAGACGAGCTGATCGAGAACATGGAGGACTCGGAGTGGCACCCGCAGTGGGCGCGAGACAACCGCTTTAGGGACTTCATCGAGAGCGCGCCCGACTGGAACGTCTCCCGGCAGCGCTACTGGGGGATTCCGGTCCCCATCTGGGTCGAGGAGGGGACGAAGGGCGCACGCCCGGACGAGCGCGTCGTCATCGGCACGCGCGAGGAGTTGGTCGAGCGCGCCGATCAGGACCTCGATCCGGAGATGGACATCCACAAGCCCGCGGTGGACGACGTCACGATCACCGAGGACGGCGTGACGTACGAGCGCGTCCCGGACGTCTTCGACGTCTGGCTCGATAGTTCCGTGGCGTCGTGGGGCACCGTGAACTACCCCGAGGTGGAGGACGACTTCGAGGATCTGTGGCCGGCGGACCTCATCATGGAGGCCCACGACCAGACGCGCGGGTGGTTCTGGTCCCAGCTGGGGATGGGCACCGCGGCGATGGGCGAGGTGCCCTACGACGAGGTGCTGATGCACGGCTTCGCGAACGACGAGGACGGCCGGAAGATGAGCAAGTCCGTCGGGAACGTCGTCCAGCCCCACGAGGCCATCGAGCGCCACGGTGCGGACGCGATGCGGATGTTCCTCCTCGGGCAGGACCCGCAGGGCGAGGACATGCGCTTCTCGTGGGACGAGATGGGCAACATGGGTCGCGACCTCAACGTCCTCTGGAACGTCTTCCGCTTCCCGCTGCCGTACATGCGTGCGGACGACTTCGACCCCGCGGCGCAGTCGGTGGACGACCTCGATCTCGCCGTCGAGGACGAGTGGCTCCTCTCGACGCTCCAGACGCTGAAGCACGACACGAACGAGTACTGGGAGGCCCGCGAGCAACACCGCGCCCTCCAAGCGCTCCGCGAGTTCGTCGTCGAGGACCTCTCGCGCTACTACGTCCAGCTCATCCGCGAGCGCGTGTGGACGGAACAGATCGGCGAGAACAAGACGGCCGCGTACGCGACGCTCCACAGGGTCCTCCGCGAGGTCGTCGCGCTCCTCGCGCCGTACGCGCCGTTCGTCACCGAGGAGATGTACGGCTACCTCACGGGCGACGACGGTCATCCGACCGTCCACATGTGCGATTGGCCCGCGGTCGAGGAGCGCTTCCACCAGCCCGCCTTGGAGGACGCCATCGACACGGCGCGCTCCCTCGAAGAAGCGGGCAACCACGCGCGCCAGCAGGCCGGCCGCAAGCTCCGCTGGCCGGTCGCGCGCGTCGTCGTCTCCCCCGACGACGAGCGCGTCGCCGAGCAGGTGGACGATTATCGTGGTCTGCTCGCCGACCGCCTGAACGCCCGCCGCATCGACGTCCTCGATCCCGACGAGACCTTCGGTGACGTCGAGTACAGCGCCGAGGCCGACATGAGCGTGCTCGGTCCCGCCTTCGGCGGCGACGCCGGCGAGGTCATGGAGGCGCTGAACGCCGCGCGCGTCGACGACGACGACCTCGATCTGCTGGAGGACGCCGTCCGCGACGCCCTCGACCGCGAGGTGCAACTCACCCCCGAGATGGTCGCGTTCCGCGAGGAGACCCCGGACGACGTCGCCGCCGCCGCCTTCGAGGGGGGGACCGTCTACGTCGACACCGAATTGAACGACGACCTCGAAGGCGAGGGGTACGCCCGCGAGATCGTCCGCCGCGCCCAAGAGCTGCGCAAGGACCTCGATCTCGACATGGAGGCCGAGGTCCGCCTCGACGTCGTGGTCTTCGACGACCGCGTCGCGAAGCTCGTCAGCGAACGCGAGGACCTCATCGGCGAGGAAGTCCGCGTTCGCGACTTCGCGGAAGTCGACGCGGCGGACGCGAACACGGCGGTTGCGGAGTACGACGACGTCGAGGGCGTGCGGATGCGTCTCGGCGTGCAGAAGGTGTAGGCGGACGCCTCAGTCCGACGCGTTCGCTCCGTCCGCCCGCACCGCGCCGTCGACGCGATGGAGCGTCGGTGTGGTCTGGTCGTTCTCGATGGTCGCGACGACGCGCCCGTCGACGGTGAGTTCGACGGAACTGTAGTTCGTCGGGAGCGTGCCCGCGCCGACGAGCGTCGTCCCGACCGCACAACTCCGAGTCGTGACCGCCGGTCTGCGCTTCGTGCCGGCCGTCTCGACGGCGAGGGTGTAGTCGCCGGCGACCCCACCGGTCACGTTCGCCGTGGCCGACTCGCCCCACGCGTGGCGGACCGTGACGTTGAACGCGTCGTTGTAGTGGTCGCCGTCCGCGACGCTGTAGAGCCAGCCGTCGTGCGAGCCGGTATCGAGACAGTGCGCACCGCTCGAACTGAGGACGAGGCCGGATGGGGGCGATGGGTTGGCGGCGTCACCGGATGCGGCGTTCGGGGCGAGGGCTGGCGAGACGACGAGACCGATGGCGACGCCGACGGCGAGCGCGACGACGACGGCGACGGCGACGGCGATGGCGGCGAGGTGTTTGAACTCGAAGCCGGTCGCGTCGTCCATACCGTCGTATCCGCGTACCGAGGGAAAAAGGCCGGGTGCCGGGTCGCGCTATTCGCGCCCGATGGCTTCGGCCACCGCGGGCGCGGCCGAGGCCTCGCTGACGGCGCGCTCGATGGTGTCGGTGGCGACGACGTCGTCAACGCCCGCTTTCGCGAGCTTCGTGCGCGCGTTCGCGGCGAGCAGCGGGTGGACGCACGCGACGAAGACCCGACTCGGCTCGTCGAGGAGGCCGATCGCTTCGCTCATCGTCGAGCCGGTGGCGACGATGTCGTCGACGACGACGACGTCCCTCGCAGAGACGTCGGTCTCGCTCGGCGTGATCTCGACGTCCGTGCCGGAGTGCCGAATCTTCTCGAAGAAGTCGGCGTCCCCGGGACCGTAGGCGTCCCGCACCGATTCGGCGAGCGGGAGCGCGGAGGCGTCGGGCGCGAGGAAGACGGGATCGCGGAGGTCCTCGGGGAGGGGGTCGGCGAGGTGCGGCGTCGCGTCGACGTTCGTCGCCGGCGCGTCGAAGAACTCGCAGACGGCCGGCTCGTGGACGTTGACGGTGTAGACGGCGTCGGTTCCGGTGGAGACGGCGCGCGCCATCGCGCGAGCGGAGACGGGTTCGCCCGGCTCGAAGGCCTCGTCCTGTCGGGCGTAGCCCATGTAGGGGAGGACCGTTATCACACTCTCGGCGCCGGCCTCGCGGACGGCGTCCTGCAACTGGAGGAGTTCGACGTGCGCGGCGTCGTCCACCGTGGAGGCGACGACGACCGCGCGGCCCTCGACGGGCGGAACGCGGACGATGCGCTCGCCGTCCGGGAACGACTCGTACTCGACGCGCGCGAGCTCCTCGCCGAGTTCGGCGGCGAGCGCGGACGCGAGGCCCTGCGAGGCGGAGCCACTGACGATCATGGCTGTAGAGTGTGCCAGCGAGGGGTTAGGCGTTTCCGTCCGCGTTCACCGCTCGTCCTCGACGACAGCGACGGCGGCGACGCCGGGGAGACCGATGGTCCGGGTACGCCAGCCGTGGCCGGCGTCGACGGCGACCGTACCAGATGAATCGACGGCGTAGAGCGCGCCAGCGCCGTACGCGACGTCCGCGAGGTCGGTGAGCGGACACGCGCGTTCGCGCCAGTCGTCCCCGTCGTACTCGCACAGGGTGTCGTCGACGACGGCGGCGGCGTGGTCGGCGCGCGCGGCGACGGCCGTCGCGGTCCCGTCGCGTTCGGCGAGCCAGCCGTTGCCGAGGCGGTAGACGCCCGCATCGGTGCCGGCCCACGGGCCGGCGCTCACGGGACGTCCCTCCCCGTTCGCCGTTCCGCGGGTCCGATCCGTCGGTCCCGCGGAGACGTCGTTCGCGTCGTCGAGTCCGACGTGCGTGACCTCGTCGTCGGTGGCCCGATAGACGCCTCCGGTGGTGGCGAGGAGCGCGCCGTCGGCGCGGCGGGCCTCGGGCGCCATGCCGCGTGCCGTCCACGTCCCGCCGTCGTACGCGGCGACGCGGCCTTCCGGACCCGCGGCGAGGAGGGTGTCGCCGTCGTAGCTCGCGGCGACGGCGTCGCCGAAGCCCGTCTCCGCGAAGCCCTCGATGTCGCCGACGCGGACGTCTTCGCGGTCGGCGACGGCGGCGGATCCGTTCGCGACGGCGACGTCCCGGACTTCGGTGGTGGTGAGGAGGGCGAACTCGCCGATCTGATCGCCGGAGACGGCGACCGAGGCGAGACCGCGGTCGGTGCCGACGAGCAGGGTCTCGGTTCCGGTCTGCTCGGCGTAGACGCGTTTCTCGTCGAGGCTGATGTCGTGGTCGCCCATGCGTGGAGAAGTGAGTGCCGGGGCGGAAAGAGTTGCGCCCGCAGTGCCGAGCGGAGCGAGGCGCCGGGGGTGGAGCGAACGGTGGGCGAGAGCGAACCGTGAGCCGCGCGATGTGCGTGTCGCACTCGCCGCCGACGGCGGGGACCGCGCGGTACTTCCGCCGCGCGCCCCGACGGTCGTCGTATGCGACGCCGCCAGTACCTCGCGGCGGGGACGACGGGACTCGCGGGCGCGCTCGCCGGCTGTACGGGATTCGATCCCTTCGGGCCGTCCGGCGAGTGGAAGCTCCGCGCGATGCCCGCCGACCCGAACGCGAGCGACTACACCTGCACGCTGAACGACTCGTTCGTCTCGGCGCATCCCCACCTGAAGACGGTGCTCTCGCGGGCGCGCGACGGCGAGCGCGGGACGTGGTCCGATCCCGTCTATCTCGACGCGAAGACGGGGAACGACCTCGGGACCGATCTCTCCGAGCACTGTCAGGGCGGCTTCCGCGGCGTCTACTTCTACGACGGCGACGCCTTCTTCGTCAGCCTGATCGACCGGCATCCGGGGAACGGGAAGGGCCACGATCACTGATAGAGAAACGGCTTTGGGGCGGCCGCCGTCAGGGTGAGCCATGCAGGTGTTCGGGTCGAGCGGGACGCGCGGCGTCGCGAACGAGGAGGTGACGCCCGCGTTCGCGCTCCGCGTGGCGAAGGCCGTGGGCACCGTCCGCGAGGAGTCACGGCTCGCCGTCGGGCGCGACACCCGCCGGACGGGGCGGATGTTGACGAACGCGGTCGCGTCGGGTCTCGCGGCCGCCGGAGCGGACATCGATCGGCTCGGCGTCGTGCCGACGCCCGCGTTGCAGGCGTACGCGGCCGACGAGGGCGTTCCGGGGATCATGGTGACCGCTTCGCACAATCCGCCGGAGTACAACGGATTGAAGCTCGTCGGCGCGGACGGCGTCGAACTCCCCGTGGACGCGCTCGAACGCGTCGAGGCGGTGCTGCTCGGCGAGCAGTCGGCGGCGGTGTCGTGGGACGAGACCGGCGCGGACCGCTCGATCGAGGGCGCGCGCCGGCGGTACGTCGAGTCGCTCCTCGGCGCCGTGGACCGCGAGCGGATCGCCGACGCGGATCTGACGGTCGCGCTCGATCCCGGCCACGGTGCGGGCGCGCTGACGAGTCCCGACTTCTATCGCGAACTCGGCTGTCGCGTCGTGACGGTGAACGCGCAGCCCGACGGGCAGTTCCCCGGTCGCGACCCGGAGCCGGTCCCGGAGAACCTCGCTGATCTCGGGCGGCTCGTTCGCGCGAGCGACGCGGGCGTCGGCATCGCGCACGACGGCGACGCGGATCGCGCGATCTTCTACGACGAGACGGGCGAGCCGATCGACGGGAGCGCGTCGTTCGCGGCGCTCGCCGCCGCCGAACTCGACGCGGGCGACGTCGCCGTCTCCGCGGTGAACGTCAGTCAGCGCCTCGTGGACGTCTGCGAGGACGTCGGCGCGGACCTCGAACTCACGCCCATCGGCTCGACGCGCATCATGACGCGCATCCAGCAGTTACACGAGGCGGGCGCGCGCGTCCCCGTCGCGGGCGAGGGCAACGGCGGCGTGATCTTCCCCCGGTATCGGATCGCGCGCGACGGCGCGTACACGGGCGCGCGCTTCCTCGAACTGCTCGCCGACCGGTCGGCGAGCGAGGCCGTCGCGCCGTACGACGGCTACGAGAACGTGCGCGTGAACGTGCCGTACGAGGACGAGGCGGAGCGCGAGGCGCTGCTCGCCGTCGCGGAGGCGTACGCGGAGCGCGCCGCCGACGCCGAGTTGACGACCATCGACGGCTACCGGCTCGACTACGGCGACGCGTGGGTGCTCGCCCGGCCGTCCGGAACCGAGCCGGTCGTGCGGGTGTACGCGGAGGCGCGCGGCGCGTCGCGGGCGCGCGATCTCGCTGACGGATTCGCCGAGGCGCTCCGAGCGGCGCGCGACTAGGAACGCAGGGCGTCCGCGAGGCGCTCTCTGGCGTCACGGACGCGTTCGAGATCGTCCCCGACCGCACCGTTCGCGACGCGCTCGCGCTCCGCGGCGTCGAGTTCGTCGCGGGCGAGTGCGGCCTCGCGGAGGCGCGCGTAGCGCTCGGTTCGAGCGATCGCGACCACGTCGCGGAGGCGCGCGACGGCGTCGTCGGCGTCGATGCGATCGAGCGCGGAGACGAGTTCGTCCGCTCGATACCGGAGGACGTCCGCGGGATCGGGCGGCCAGCCGAGCGTCAGGAAGTCGCCGTCGAGGCGCTGCAGGAAGGAGCGGTTCGCGCCGACGACGCGCTTCAGCGTGGCGGGCTGGTCGACGTAGTGTTCGAGCTTCGAGAGCGATTCGTCGCCGTATTCGAGGAGCGTCGAGACCGGCTCGGTGCCGGCCTCCCGCTCGCGGACGTAGGCGAGGAGTTCGGGCGGGACGCGCGGCACGTCCACGAGCGGGAAGGCGGAGAGCGCGTCGAGCCACCCGAGGAGGTCGCGCGCGGACCGGTCGGTGAGGGCGTCCTCGACCGCGCTGCGGGCCGCGGCGTCGTACGCCTCGACGGGTTCGCGGAGGTCGTCGATCGGCGCGTCGAGGTCGGCGTCCGTGAGGCGGGCGACGCGTTCGAGGCGGTCGATCTCGTCGTCGAGGGCGGCGAGGCGCTCCTCGGCGTCGCGCCGGGCGGACCGATGGGCGTCGCGGGCGGCCTCGCGCTCGTCGAGGCGCGCGGTGAGGTCCGCGACGGGATCGAGGGCGTCGCGGGCGCGATCGAAGTCTGAGGCGGTGACGCGGCGCTTGTCGAGCGCGTCGTCGTAGGCGTCGAAGGCGTCCGCGCGCGGGAGGTCGTCGTCGACGTCCTCGACGAGTTCGGCGACCTTCCCCTCGAACTCGATGTACGACTGGAAGTCACCGGATCCCGTCGCGGAGTCCTCGTAGCCGTCGAGGAGACGCAGGGCGTCTCCGCGGTGCGCGCGGAGGCGTTCGAGGGCGTCGGCGCCGTGCTCGTCGACGGCGGCCTCGGCGTCGTCGCGGCGCTCGCGGGCGTCGTGGAGGCGCGCAACGAGATCCGAGACGTCCGTGCGGGCGTCGTCAGCGACGCCGGTCGCGTCGGCCATCGTCACTCGTAGACGTCGTCGGGATCGAAGGCGCGCTCCCCGACGTGATCGCCCTCGATGGTGCGGTAGAAGCACGATCGGTGCCCGGTGTGGCACGCCCCGCCGGTCTGCTCGACGACGTAGAGGAGCGAATCGCCGTCGCAGTCGACGCGCACCTCCGCGACGTCTTGGGTGTGCCCGCTCGTCGCGCCCTTCTCCCAGAGTTCGTCGCGCGAACGCGAGTAGTAATGTGCCCGCTCCGTCTCGACCGTCTTCCGGACGGCCTCTCGATTCGCGTACGCCAACATCAACACCTCGTCGGTCTCGGCGTCCTGCGCGACGGCGGGCACGAGACCGTCCTCGCCGAAGTCGAGGTCCACGCCGAACTCGCTTTGACTCTCGCTCATACTCGAAGATGCCGACGAGCGTGGATAGGTCTTCTGTCGCTCCTCGGGGAGACCCCTACGCGATCCGCTCGCGGGCCTCCGCGAGCGTGAAGTTCCCCTCGTAGAGCGCGGTGCCGACGACGACCGCGGCCGCCCCCGCCTCCTTCAGTGCCGCGATGTCGTCGAGCGTCGCGACGCCGCCGGAGGCGACGACGGGAATGTCGACGGCGTCGACGACGCGCGAGACGACGTCCGTGCGGACGCCGGCCTGCTGGCCCTCGACGTCGACGTCGGTGAAGAGCACGCCGGACGCGCCGATGTCGGCGTACTCGGTGGCGGCCTCGGCGGGGTCGAGACCCGTCCCCTCGGTCCAGCCGGAGACGACGACCTCCCCCCCTTTGGCGTCGAGGCTGACGAGTACGCTGTCCTCGTAGACGTCCGCGATCTCGCCGACGAGATCCGGATTCTCGACGGCGGCCGTTCCGAGGATGACGCGGTCGACGCCGATCTCGAGGAGATCGCGGGCGTCCGTGAACGACCGGATTCCGCCGCCGACCTGCACGTCCGCGTCGTCGCCGACGGCCTCGACGACGGCCGCGATGGCGTCCTCGTTCTCGCGCGCGCCCTCGAACGCCCCGTCGAGATCGACGAGGTGGATCGTCTCCGCGCCCGCGTCCAGCCAGTCCTCCGCGGCGCGCACGGGGTCACCGTAGCGCTTGCCCGTGCCGCGCTCGCCCTGCACCAACTGAACGACCTCGCCGTCCTGCACGTCGACCGCGGGGACGACCTCGAACGTCTCGAACATATCCGAGGGTGCGAGGGCGAGGGGGAAAAAGCGTCCGCGTCGGCGCCGACGACGGCACCGGATCGGCGATCACGGGGTTCAAACCGGGCGCGGGCGTAGCCGGGGGCGATGGCCGCGCTCCTCCTCGCCGTCGGTGTGCTCGTCGCGGCGTTCGTCGGTTACAACATCGGTGGCTCCTCGACGGGCGTCGCCTTCGGGCCGGCCGTCGGCTCGACGGTCGTGACGAAACTCGGCGCGGCCGCGCTCATGTCGGTCTTCGCCCTCCTCGGTGGGTGGACGATCGGCCGGGGCGTCATCCACACGATGGGGGGGCGCATCGTCCCGAGTTCGGAGTTCACGCTCCCCGCGAGCGTCGGCGTGCTCTTCTTCGTCGGCGTCGCGCTCCTCATCTCGAACCGCTACGGCGTCCCCGCCTCGACGTCCATGACGGCCGTCGGGTCCATCGCGGGTCTCGGCGCCGCGACCGGCACCCTCCGGATGGCGACGATGGGGCGCATCGTCTCCGCGTGGGTCGTCGCGCCCGTCCTCGCCTTCTGGATCTGCGCGGTCGTCGGTCGCTACGCCTATCCCTACATGGACGCGGTGTTCCGCCTCGACGCCGCCGACGCCCCGCTGTTCCGCTGGCGTGAGGGCCGCGTCGCCTACCCCGTCGGCGTCAACCCCGCCGCGTCCCGCCGGCAGTTCGTCGGCTCCGGCCTCGTCGTCGCTATCGGCTGCTACATGGCGTTCTCCGCGGGCGCCTCGAACGTCGCGAACGCCGTTGCACCGCTCGTCGGCGGCGGCTACGTCGGATCGAGCGCGGGCGTCCTCCTCGCCGCGGCCGCGATCGCCGTCGGCGCGTTCACCATCGCCCGCCGGACCCTCGACACCGTCGGCAACGACCTCACCGACCTCCCGCTACTCGCCGCGCTGATCGTCGAAGCCGTCTCTGCGTCCCTCATCACCGTCCTCTCCGCGCTCGGGATTCCGGCGAGTCTCGCTGTCTCCGCGACGATGTGCATCGTCGGTCTCGGCTGGGGGCGCGCGACCCGGACCGTCCGCGCGAACGACGCGCTCAGCGGCGAGGGCGAGACCACCGTCTCGATGGGATCGCTCGCCGCGGACCGGGCCGACGACCCGAGCGACGTGCCGCGCATCGGTGAGGAAGACCCCGAGGAACTCGCCGCCGCGGACCTGTTCGATCCCACCGCGGTCGGGCGGGTCGTGATCCTCTGGGTGCTCACGCCGTCCGTCGCCGCCGCCGCGTCGTTCGCGCTGTTCTCCCTCGTGCCACTCGCCGAGTGAACGTCCACGTGTCGGCGGAAGCGGCGGCGATTACGTGAAAACAGCAAGGCCTTTCCTTACGGGCGAAAAACTCCCGGGTGATGCCAACCGTCGAATACCTCAACTACGAAGTCGTCAGCGACCAAGGCTGGGACATTGACGACGACGACCTCTTCGAGAAGGCCGCGGACGCCGGACTCGACGAGGAGGACTTCGGTGATCTGGACGTACCCGAGGGTAGTTACATCCTCGAGTCCGCCGAGGCGCAGGGCTACGACTGGCCGTTCTCCTGTCGCGCCGGTGCGTGTGCGAACTGCGCGGCCATCATCAAGGAGGGCGAGATCGACATGGACATGCAGCAGATCCTCTCCGACGAGGAGGTCGAGGAGAAGGACGTGCGCCTGACCTGCATCGGGTCGCCGGCCACCGACGAGGTCAAGATCGTCTACAACGCGAAGCACCTCGACTACCTCCAGAACCGCGTCATCTAACGGCGACGACGTCGCCCGATAGGACCGCGGGACGCGCGTCCAGCGCCATCGAACGCGGTCGATTCAGCACGACCCACCGTTTTCTTTCGCGACGCATCCGATAGCGAGGTGATCGTCGCGCTGTCGTCGGTCGCGTCGACGCGGCGGACGCGAGCGGGCCGCAATCACTTTGACCCTCTCGCGCCCCCGTTCGTTCGTGTACGCGTCCGCCGCCGACCTGCTCCGCCTGCTCTCCGTCCCCGCCTTCGCCTACGGGGCGTACCGGGACGTCGAGACGCGTCGCGTCCCCGATCTGCTCTGGCCGCCCCTGCTCGTTCTCGGCCTCGTCTGCCTCGGCTTGGAGGGGTGGAATGCGCTCCACGCCCCGGGCGCGTTCGCGTTCCGCGCGTTCGCACTCCGGTCGGCCGTCAGCGTCGTCATCGTCGGCGGTCTCGGCGCGTTCTTCTACGTCGTCCCCGTCGGCTTCGGCGGTGCGGACGCGAAGGCGCTCGTCGCCATCAGCGTCCTCCTCCCGACGTACCCGGCGTACTATCTCGATGGGTTCGTCCTCCCGCACGTCCCGACGGCGATCCGCGTGTTCGCGCTCACCGTCCTCACGAACGCGCTCATCCTCGGGATGGCCTACCCGCTCTACTTGCTCGTCGCGAACGCGCTCCACGGCGAGATCGCGTCCGTGATGGCCGTCGGCAAGCGCGTGCCGGTGGCCGACCTCCCGCACGAACACGGCAGCCTGCTGGAGGACCGTGACGGCACGCGCCTCAGCGGCGGTCTCGACCTCGACGCCCTCCGGATGTACTGCCGCTGGCGCGGCGTCACGCTCGCCGACCTCCTGTGCGATCCCGGCCTGCGCGATCCCGCGACGCTCCCGGCCGACCCGAACGACCCGACGGACGGCGCGGTGGCGCGCGGCGACGCGCGGACGGACGGCGGGACGACGCCGAGCACCGCCGACGCGGACGAAATCGAGAGCGGCGACGCGGACGAAATCGAGAGCGGCGACGCGGACGCCGACTACGACGATCCGTGGGGCGCCGCGGCGTTCCTCGACGACATCGGGGGCTCGGCGTACGGGACGTCGCCCGCGACGCTCCGCGAGGGTCTCGACGTCCTCGCGGCGCGCGACGCCGTCTGGATCACCCCCGGGACGCCCTTCTTCGTCACTCTCACGCTCGGACTCGTCGTCGCGTTCACCTACGGCGACGTCCTCTTCGCCGTCCTCGGCGCGCTCGGTCTCGTGTGAGGCGAGCGCAACGGCCTTGAGCGACGCGCGAGAAGCGAGGGTATGACCACGCGTACGGGCGCGGCGTCCCGCTCGACCGCGGAGACGGAGATCGACGTCACCGTCGACCTCGACGGCGACGGCGAGAGCACGATCGACACCGGCATCGGCTTCTTCGATCACATGCTCGAATCGTTCGCGAAGCACGGTCTCTTCGACCTCACGGTGCGCTGCGACGGCGACCTCCACATCGACGACCACCACACCGTCGAGGACGTCGCCATCGTCCTCGGCGAGGCCGTCGACGAGGCGCTCGGCGAGAAGCGCGGTATCGTCCGCTACGCCGACCGGAAAGTCCCCCTCGACGAAGCGATCGGAAGCGTCGTCCTCGACGTCTCCGGGCGCCCCCACTACGACTTCGAGGGAGCGTTCAGTCAGGAGCGCATCGGCGACTTCACCAGTATCATGGCCGCTCACTTCTTCCAGTCGTTCGCCGAACACGCCGGGCTGACGCTCCACTGCGCGATCACGGGCGAGAACGCCCACCACGAGGTCGAGGCGCTGTTCAAGGCGAACGCCCGCGCGCTCGACGACGCGACGCGTCTCGACGAGCGCCGGAGCGACACGCCGAGCACGAAGGGCGAACTCTAGCTCGCGGAAGGCCTGCGGGACGAAGACGCTCCGGATCCTCAGGGCGTCCGCACGCCCCGTGCGGTCTCTTCGAGGTGTCCGTTCTCGACAGCGGCGTCGACAGCGGCGTCCACCTCGGCGCGCGAGAGGTCGTACGCGCCGTCGGCGAGTTCCGCGAGGTCCGCGCGCGTCATCGCGCCCGGCCGGTTGCGCAGGAGCCGAACGAGCTGGGCGTACCCCTCGGGGCGGTCCGGTCCCGCGTCACCTTCGTCGTCCTCCTCGACGCGCTCGCCCGCACCATCGCCCTCGTCGGCGTCGGTGACGTCGGCTTCGGCGGTCACGTCGTCACGCGCGTCGGCGCGGTCGTCGCCGTCGTCCACGCTGTCGTCACCGTCAGCGGCTTCGGGATCCTCGGCGTCCTCGTCGCTCCCGTCCGCGTCGCTCGCACCGTCATCGCTCGTACCGTCCCCGTCGCTCGCCCCCTCTCCGGCCGCGGGTTCGAGCGTGACGGCGGGCGACGACTCGGTCGAGCGCTCGCTCGGTTCGCCGCCGAGGGCGCCGAGGAGGGGGTCGACGACGCCCGCGAGGGTGTCGCGGCAGGCCGCACAGAGGACGAGGCGGCGCTGGCCGCCGGGGGCGGACGCGGGGACGACCTCGTAGACGCCGTCGGCCGGCTCCTCGCAGAAGTCGCAGCAGTCGAGTTCGCGCATACGCGACGCCTCGGCCGCCGGGGACTTAGGTGGTGCGTGCCGCGAGTCGATAGCCGCGAACGCGGCCGGCACGCCGACGTTTTTGATCGCGGCGCGCGGAGACCGAATCATGCCCGAGATTCCCGAGACGATGGACGCACAGGTCATCCGCGAGTTCGGCGAGCCGGACGCCTTCGAGGCCGCGGAACTCGACGTGCCCGAGATCGACGCGAACGAGGTGCTCGTCGAGGTGGCGGCGACGAGCGTCAACCCCGTGGACACGAAGATCCGCAGCGGATACGCGAGCGACCTCTGCCCCGACTTCCCTGCGGTCCTGCACGGCGACCTCGCCGGGGAAGTGGTGGCGGTCGGCGACGGCGTGGCGGAGTTCGCCGTCGGCGACGAAGTGTACGGCTGTCCGGGCGGCATCGCCGGTACCACGGGCGCGCTCGCGGAGTACGCGGCCGCGGACGCCGCGACGCTCGCGCACAAGCCCGAGACGATCTCGATGCGCGAGGCCGCCGCACTCCCGCTCGTGACGATCACCGCGTGGGACGGCGTCGTCACGCGCGCGGACGTCTCGCCCGGCGAGTCCGTCCTCGTCCACGGCGGGACTGGAGGCGTGGGCCACGTCGGCGTCCAGCTGGCATCGCTCGAAGGCGGCGTCGTCCACGCCACGGCCTCGACCGACGCGAAGCGCGACCTCGCACGCGACCTCGGCGCCGACTACGCCTTCGACTACCATCGCGACGTCGAGGACTACACTGCGGAGTACACGGACGGCGAGGGCTTCGACGTCGTCTTCGACACGGTCGGCGCGGGCGCGGACAACCTCGGGACGGACTTCGCCGCCGCGGGCGTGAAGGGCCGCGTCGTCACCACCGTCTCGCGCGGCGAGGCCGACCTCGATCCCGTCCACTCGAAGGGCCTCAGCGTCGACACCGTCTTCATGCTCCTGCCGCTCATCCACGACGACCACGCCGGCCGCCTGCGTCACGGCGAGATCCTCGAACGCGTCGCGGCGCTCGTCGACGAGGGCGATTTAGACATCCACCTCGACGACACCGACTACGGTCTCGACGAAGTGAGCGACGCCCACAGTCGCCTCGAAGCCGGTGAGCACGTCGGCAAGATCGCGATCCGGGTCAACGACTAAGCGTCTCGCGCCCTCGAATACGCGTGTGACCGCGTTCGACTCCGAAGAGACCGCACTGATCGTCGTCGACATGCAGAACGGCTTCTGTCACCCCGACGGGAGTCTCTACGCGCCCGCGAGCGGCGACGCCGTCACGCCCTGCGTCGCGCTCGCCGAACGCGCCCGCGACGCCGGCGCGAGCGTCGTCTACACCCGCGACGTCCACCCCGAGGGCCAGTTCGAGGGGAACCGCGCGTACGACGAGTTCGAGCGCTGGGGCGAGCACGTCGTCGAGGGATCGTGGGACGCCGAGTTGGTGGACGATCTCCCCGATCCCGATCACGTCGTCGAGAAGCACACCTACGACGCCTTCCACCGGACCGATCTGGAGGGGTATCTCGACGCGCACGGCCTACGCGATCTCGTCTTCTGCGGGACGCTCGCGAACGTTTGTGTCCTTCACACGGCCGCGAGCGCCGGCCTGCGCGATTACCGCACGGTGATCGTCGAGGACGCGCTCGGCTACATCGAGGAGGACCACAGAGAATACGCGACCGAGCACGCGGCGTGGCTGTTCGGCGAGACGGCGACGCGCGACGCCGTGACGTTCGCGTAGGTGTCGATTACCGGTCTCCGGATCGTCGCACGGCCTCCGTCAGCTTTAGGCGCGCGAGCGCCGACGCCTCGGTATGCGCGTGATTCGCGACGCGACGCTCGCGGACGGCCGGGTCCGCGACGTCCGCATCGACGACGAGGAGATCGACGCGGTCGGCGTGGATCTCGACGGCGCGGAGACCATCGACGCCGATGAGCGACTCCTCCTGCCCGGCGCCCTCGACGTCCACGTTCACTTCCGCCAGCCCGGCGCGGGCCACAAGGAAACGTGGGCGACCGGGAGCCGGTCGGCCGCGGCGGGCGGCGTCACGACCGTCGTCGACCAGCCGAACACCGACCCGCCGACCGTCACCGGCGACGCCTACGACGGGAAGGAGGCGTACGCCGACGACTCGCTCGTCGACTACGGCCTCAACGGCGGCGTCACGGAGTCGTGGGATCCCGACTCCCTCTTCGCGCGCCCGCTGTTCGCGCTCGGCGAGGTCTTCCTCGCGGATTCGACCGGCGAGATGGGCATCGACGCCGACCGCTTCACGGATGCCGTCGATCGCGCCGCGGCCGCGGGCGTGCCCGTCACCGTCCACGCGGAGGACGCGTCGCTCTTCGACGAGAGCGTGCTTCCGGGCAGCACGGAAGACGCGAGCGCGGAGATGGACGACCCGCGAGCGGAGGCGACAGCGCGCGAGGACGCCGACGCGTGGAGCGCCTACCGGCGCGCGGAGGCCGAGATCGCCGCCGCCGAGCGGACCGTCGAGGTCGCGGCCGACACGGACGCGCAGGTCCACCTCGCACACACCTCGACGCCCGAGGCCGTCGACATCGCCCGCGACGGCGGACTCACCTGCGAGGTGACGCCCCACCATCTCTTCCGCTCGCGCGACGACTACGACGAACTGGGAACGTTCGGACGGATGAACCCACCCCTCAGAAGCGAGTCGCGTCGCGCCGCGCTGTTCGAGCGCCTCGTCGACGGCCGCGTGGACGTCGTCGCGACCGATCACGCGCCCCACACGCGCGAGGAGAAGGACGCCGACGTCTGGAACGCGCCCTCCGGTGTCCCGGGCGTGGAGACCATGGTGCCGCTCCTCCTCGCCGCCACTCGGACCACCGACCTCACCGTCGAGCGCGTCCGGACCGTCACCGCGCGCAACCCCGCGGAGGTGTTCGGCGTCGCCGGGAAGGGACGGATCGCCGCGGGGTACGACGCCGACCTCGCGCTCTACGACACCACCGACGCGACGGAGATCGACGGCGACGCGCTCCACTCGAAGTGCGGGTGGACGCCGTTCGCGGGCTTCGAGGGCGTCTTCCCCGAGTGGACGATGCGTCGCGGCGAACTGGTGTGGGAGCGCGACGGCGAGGCGTTCGGGAACGCGAACGGGAGGAACGTCCGCGGCGACGACCGCTAGGGGGATCGCCGCGGAACGGCGAACGAGGTGGGGGAGACGCGAGCGGCGGCGAGTCACACGGGGGATTCGAGGGCGAGGCCCGAACGTTCAACCTCCGGACGGCCACACGAACGGGTATGTCAGACTCGACGATCGCGCGCACCCGCGAGGCGGCGCTGGAGACGGTGACCGTCGTCCGCGAGCGCAACCTCCCGTTCGTCGCGGGCGCCATCGCGTACGCGGCGTTCGTCTCGCTCGTCCCGCTGCTCGTGCTCGTCTTCGCGCTCGCGTCCGCGCTCCGCGGGCCGACCGCCGCGAACGCCGTCGTCGCCGCCCTACAGGGGTTCCTCTCCCCGAACGCCGCCGACCTCCTCCGCGACGCGCTGACGGACAAGACCGGCGCCTTCGGCACGTCGCTGCTCGGCGTCGTCCTCCTCGCGTGGAGCGCGCTGAAGGTCTTCCGCGGGCTGAACACGGCGTTCGCGGTCGTCTACGGCACGGAGATCGACGGGTTCGTCAACGCCGTTCGGGACGGTCTCGTCGCGCTCGGCTGTCTCGCCGTCGCCACGATCGGCCTCGTCGGCGTCGGGACCGCGCTCGCGCTCGTCGTGGATCGACTCCTCCTCGACCTCCTCGGACCGGTCCTCTTGCTCGTCGGGCTGACGATCGCGTTCTGTCCGCTCTACTACGTCCTCCCCGGCACGCCCGTCACGGTCCGCGAGATCGTCCCGGGGGCGTTCGTCGGCGCGGCCGGATGGCTCGCGTTCGGCGCCGTCTTCCGCGCGTACGTCGCGTACGCCGGCTCGAATCAGGCCTACGGAGTCCTCGGCGGCGTCATGCTCCTCCTCACGTGGCTCTACGTCGCCGCGCTCGTCCTGCTCGTCGGCGCCGTCGTGAACGCCGTTCTCACCGGTCGGCTGAGCGAGGGCGACGAACGTGTCGTTCGGGGCGACGATTGACGCGTCCGCTCAGTCGTCGGCTTTGGCGTCGCCCGTCATCTCGTGCCCGCAGTTGGGACAGGTCGCCCCGGAGTGGCGGAGTTCGTCGCTCGCCTCGCGGACGTCGCGCATGACCTCCGAGATGCGATCCTCCGCGTCGAGTTCCTCCTCGACGGTGAGTTCGACGCCCTCGACTTCGAGGAGGAACTTCGCGACCTCCGTCGACTCGTACATCAGGTCGTCGAGTTCGTCCGCGGTGAAGAAGTCGCTCATCGCGCCGTAGAGGAACGTCGCGCCGGCCTTCGTCACCTTCTCCTCGAACGCCGCGCGGGCCTGATTGACCGCCTGCGGGGTGTACGTGTCCGTCATGAACGGTACGAGTTCCGGGAGATTCTCGCCGATCTTCGTCATCTCGACACCGGTCTCCGTCCGGAAGTCCGCGCAGAGGCGTGCGATCGCCCACTCGCGGGCCGTGATGTACGTGCGCTCGCGGAGGAAGTCGTTGACGCGCTCGTACTGCGCGCCGTCGACCTTCGTGAAGCGGTCGTAGCGCTGGACGTCCTCGGGCACGCCGGGTTCGGGGCCGTCGTCGTCGGCCGCCTCGTCGTCCGCCTCGACCCCGGTAGCGTCGTCCTCGCTCATACCCGACGTACCCGAGAAGCGGCCAAAAGCGTGTCGCCGCCCGTCGCGGCCGCTCCGGGGTTTCGACGCGCTTTTAGGTCGCGCAACCGGGAGTACGCGTATGGCTACGTTCAACGTCGTGGTCGCTGACCCCGCCGAGGGGACGGCGTACCCCGTCGAAGTCGAGGGACAGGACGCGAATCGCTTCATCGGTCGGGATATCGGCGACGAGGTCGACGGTGACGCCGTTGGACTGACCGGCTGCACGCTCGAAATCACCGGCGGCTCCGACGAGGCCGGGCGTCCGATGCGCGCCAGCGTCTCCGGTCCCGGTCTCGAGGACGTCCTCGTCAAAGAGGAGAGCGTCGGCTACAACCCCGAGCGCGACGGCGAGCGTCGCCGCATCAGCGTCCGCGGGAGCGAGGTCTCCGACGCCACCGTCCAGATCAACGCGAAGGTCACGGAGACCGGCTCGGAGTCCGTCGCGGAACTCCTCGGCGAGGGCGAGACCGAGGAAGACGAGGCCGAGTAGGCGACACGTCGGCGCGATCGAATCCACGAGCGGGCCGCCCGGCCCGCGAGTACGGCGCGCTTCGAGTCGAACGCACGTCGCTTTTCTTGCGCGAACCCCTATACCGGGTATGACCGACAGGTACACCGAGTTCCTCGCGGGCGAGCGCCACGAGGACGTCGCGATCTACCTCACCGAGGACGTCGTTTCGAACGTCGAGAGCCTCGCAGACCGCGACGACGCCGTCGCACACGACGACGCGGTCGTCCTCGTCCTCGACGGCGAGCGCGGCCGCAGCGTCTTCCAGAAGACGACTGGGATGGCCGCGATGGAGTTCGCCCAAGAGGCCATGGGCGCGGACGGGCACGTCGATCGCGACCTCGCGGGCGGCGAGTGCCCCGAAGCCGACGGGGACGAGGATCACGACGTCGCGTTCGTCTTCGCGTTCACCGAAGCGCAGAACGAGGAGGTCGGCGGTCTCTACGCGGAGGGCGCCGTCGTCCACGCCTACGCGCACTGCGAGTGCGGCGCGAGCTACTCGGAACGCTGGCTCTGTGCGGAATAGCGCGGAGCCGAGCGGACGCGAGGGTCCGCGACGAGACGAGCGGTGAGCGCAGCGTGGCGCGCCGCGGAACGAGGCGCTATTCGGCGGCCTCGGCGGGTTCGTCGGGGAGCGTCCGGAAGGCGTTGAGGATGACCTGCGTCGCCACCGCGCCGCCGGTCGTCCAGTGGTTCGCGTAGTCGAGCATGTCGTCGTAGATGTCGGGCTTGCAGCCGGCGGCCTGCGGGTGGCCGCCGCCGTTCACCTGTCGGGCGACCTCGTGGCACCGCTCGAAGTCCTCGCTCCCGCGGATCGAAGCGGAGCCGGCGGGCTTCACGATGACGGCGGCGTCCGCGCCTGCTCGCGCAGGGCGTCCGCGACCTCGTTCTGCGAGCATCGGCCGTAGGTGACGCCGACGCTCACGGCCTCGTCGGCGACCGTGAGCGTCCGGATCTCGGCGCGGTCGACGGCTTTGTCGATCAGTTCGCGCTTCTCGACGCGCTCGGCTTCGAGGAATTCGAGGACCGGTTCGGGGAGGTCGGGACCGTGCTCGCGCACCGTCTCGACGTACTCCTCGTCGTCGGCGCGATGCGAGTAGTCGGCGAGGTCGTCGCTGCGCGGGTCCTCCTTGAGCCAGAGGTCGTGATCGCGTGTGACGGCCGCGAGTTCGACGAGGTGGCGGGGGAGGTCGGCGTCGAGGGAGCGCACCGCGACGTCGGCCGTGCACTCCTCGTCGGAGTCGCCGACGACGAGGTCGACGCCAACGTCGCGGACCCGTTCGGCCGCGTCCTCGGTCCACTGGTGGTGGTCGTACCAGTGGACGGCGCTCGCGTGCGCCACGAGGCGTTCGAGTTCGTCGCGGACGTACGCGTACTCGTCCGGACAGAGGTCGCAGACGTAGACGGTCGCGTCCGCGGGCGCGTACTCGGCGGCACGTTCGAGGCCGTCCTCGAGGTTGTGCGGGCCGGCGGGGACGATGGCGGCGTCGCCGTACACCTCGCGGACGAGCGCGGCACAGGCGAGACCGTCGGCGTCGGGGTCCGCCACCACGACCACGTCCGCGCCGTCGAGGCGCTCGCGGAGCTCGCGGTCCCGCTCGGCCTCGGAGACGTCGTCGGGGACGAAGAATCCCCGCCCCGGCAGGCGGGACTTGCGTTCGAGCGAGAGGGTATCGTCGTCGATGACCCGGTCTTTCATATCGGAGGAAGCGCGGGCAGGGAGAAGAACCCGACGGTTAGCTCCCCGACTCGTCGGTTCCGAGGCGCCGCACGGTCAGGACGGGGACGGGCGAGGAGCGGACGACGCGCTCCGCGACCGAGCCGATGAGCAGGCGGTTCTCGCCGTGCCGACCGCGCGTCCCCGTCGCCACGACGTCCGCATCGGTCTCGCGGACGTACGCCAGAACCTCGTCGGACGGGCGCCCCTCGCGGACCGCGGTCGTCACCGGCCTGTCGGTGCGCTCGACGACGTCCGTGAGGGCGTCCTCGGCCCGCTCGGACAGCGCGTCCGCCATCTCCGCGCGGAGATCGTCGGGAGTGGTCTCGACCTCGCCCGTGTCGACCACCGAGAGGGCGTGGACGTCGGCGTCGAAGCGGGCCGCGAGATCGAGTGCGACCTCGATCGCTCGCTGCACGCTCTCCGAGCCGTCGGTCGCGACGACAACGGTGTCGATCATACGCGGGACGTCGCCGCGTCCGCACTTAACTCCACTCCTCGGTGGGCTTTTGGTGGCGGCCCTCGCAGACGCGGACATGGCCCTCGAAGTCGAGACGGTCCTCGTCCCCGTCGACGGGAGCGACGCGGCCGGGACCGCCGCGGAGTACGCCGTCGCCGTCGCCGAACGCTACGACGCCGACGTCCACGCGCTATTCGTCCTCGGCGACGACGTCGCACAGAGCATCGAGGAGGGCGACATCGACGAGGACGCCATCGCCGACGGACACCGGGCGTTCCTCGACGATATCCGCGCGTTCGCCGCCGACACGGACGTCCCGGTCGGCACGTCCGTGATGCACGGCTTCTCGACGCGTCGCAAGACACATCACCCGGGGAACGTCATCCTCGATTGCGCCGAGGACGTCGACGCGGACTTCATCGTCGTGCCGCGACAGGGGCGCACGAGCGCCGACCCACCGGGTGCGGTACTGGAGAAGGTCGCGGAGTACGTGTTGCTCTACGCGAGTCAGCCCGTGCTGTCCGTCTGAGCGTTCACCGCGGAGAGATCCATCGACATCTCGATCTCGAAGCTCTCGGCGTTCGTCGTCTCGAAGCCGACCTTCTCGTAGAGCGCGATCGCCGCGTGGTTCCACCGCTCAACCGTCAGCCAGACCTCGGTGACGCCGTTCGCGGCGCCGTATCCGAGGAGCGTGCGGATGAGGCGCGTCCCGATGCCGCATCCCTGTGAGTTCTGATGGACGAAGATGGCGAGTTCGTACCCCTCCTCGCCGTCCGGGACGAGCGTCGCGTGCCCGACCGCGTCGCCCTCGTGCCACGCGACGACGTTGTAGGCGTCGCCGCCGACGAGCGTCTCCAGCCACGAGCGGATGCGCGACTCCCCCGTCGGCGGGATGCCCTGCGCGCGCATGCTCGGGTCGAAGTCGTCGTACATCGCGACGAGCGCCTCGAAGTCGTCGTCGTCCGTCGAGGGGAGCGTGCGAACGGTGATCTCGCGACCCTCGCCGTCCTCGAAGGAGAGCGGCGGCGTCGGGAACGAATCGGGACCCGTGTCGGTTTCGTCCGTCATCTGACCAGCGTGACCGTGACCGGCGCGTTCAGCAGGACGAACTCGGCGATGTGGCCGAGTCGGATCTTCCCCATCGGGCTTCGCTCGCCGCCGCCGAGGGCGACCTGATCGAAGTCCTCGCGCTCGGCGAGCTGGACGAGTTCGCTCCCCGGATCACCCGTGATGTGACGGACGTCCGCGTCCAGCCCGGCGTCCTCCAGCACCGCCGTCGCGTGATCGATGACCTCGTCCGCGGAGCGCTCGCTCTCCGGGTTGTCGAGGACGGCGACCGTCAGCTCGTCGCCCGCCTCGACGGCGCGTTCGACCGTGCGATCGAGGGCGTCGAGCGAGTCGTCGCTACCGCCGATGCCCAATAGCACTTTCATGAACGATACGTCTTCCCGGCCGCGCAAAAGCCTTTCCGGCACGTCTCACTGGGGCCGTCGGGCTATTTGGCGTGCGACGCCGTAGCGTGACGTATGCCGACAGTCGGATTCGTCGGTCTCGGCGCGATGGGCGCGCCGATGGCCCGGAACGTCGCCGAATCGTTCGACTGTATCGTCTACAACAGGAATCCGGAGGCGACCGAACCGTTCGCCGACGACGGCGTCCCCGTCGCGGACGCGCCGCGCGAGGTGGCCGAGCGCGCGGACGTCTCCGTCGTGATGGTGACGGACGGTGACGCCGTTCGCGACGTCCTCACTGGTGTGGGCGGTCTGCTGGCGGGACTCGACGACGGCGACCACGTCGTGAACGCCAGCACGGTCTCGCCGGACGATACTGCGGAAATCGCGGCGCTCGTCGCGGACGCGGACGGACGCTTCGTCGACTGCCCGGTCTCCGGGACGGTCGGACCAGCCGAGGAGGGGACGCTCACGATGCTCGCGGGCGGTGCAGAGGAGGACGTGGACGCCGTCGAGGACGTGCTGCGCGCGATGGGTGATCCCGTCGTCCGCTGCGGCGACGTCGGCGACGGCACGCACGCCAAGCTCTCCGTGAACCTCCTGCTGGGCGACGTGATGCAGTCGTTCGCGGAGTCGCTCGCGCTTGCGGACGCGAACGGTCTCGACGTCGACGTGATGCTTGAGGCCATCGGCTCCGGCGCGCTCTCATCGACGCTTCTCGACGTGAAGGGCGAGATGATCGCCGAGGGCGACTTCGAGGCGGCGTTCCCGCTCGACCTGCAGTTCAAGGATCTGCGGCTCGCGCTCGATAGCGCGAGCGAGAACGAGGTGCCGCTCCCGGCGACTGCGGCGACGAAGGAGGCGGCGAACGCGGCGCGGGCGCTCGGCCACGGCGACGAGGACATCGCGGCGTTCGTCCGCGGCATCGAGGACGTCACCGGCGACGAAGTGCGTCGCGGAGGCGAATAAGCCACGACGAGACGGGCAAGACGTCAGGAGGGGGCGTACACGACGGGCGTCAGCTCGCCGGGCGGGATGTCCGTCGGGTTTCGCGATTCCCGCCCGGGCCGCGGTCAGCGCACCCGATGGCATGGTCGCGTTCTGCTATTTGAAGGTTCAGTGGGTGACAGACGAGAGCTGACACCCAGCACGGGCCATCGTCCGGCGACCTTTCGGGTTCTTCGAGCCACTCGGTCGTCGGTTCACCGAGCGCTCCGCGCTCGGCCTTTTCAGAAGGGGTAGTCGCGGGCGTCGTGCTGGAGGCTGATCCACTTGGTCTGCGTGATCTCGTCGAGGAAGGCGTCGCTGTTGTAGCCGCCGACGCCGGAGGCGCCGATGCCGCCGAAGGGAACGTGTGCCTCGTCGTTGATCGGCTGGTCGTTGATGTGGACGTGGCCAGTCTCCATGCGGTCCGCGATGTCCTTCGCGACGCCGAGGTCGCCGGCGTGGACGGCGCCGGAGAGACCGAACTCGGTGTCGTTTGCGAGTTCGACGGCTTCGTCGACGTCGCTGAAGGGGATGACGGGCGCGATCGGACCGAACGTCTCGTTGCACGCGGCGGCCATGTCGTTGGTGACGCCGGAGAGGACGGTCGGCTTGACGACGAGCGAGTCGTCGCTGCCGTCGATTTCGGCGGTTTCGCCGCCCGTTTCGAGCGTCGCGCCGGCCTCGATCGTCTCCTCGACGTAGCCGAGCATCTCGTCGCGCTGGCTCTCGTTGACGATCGGCCCGACGATCGTGTCAGCGTCGTGTGCGCTCCCGACGGGGAGGTCCGCGGCGCGCTCGGCGAGGCGCTCGACGTACTCGTCGTAGA
>NZ_BATA01000013.1 GCF_000474235.1 Halarchaeum acidiphilum MH1-52-1 | reverse complement strand
TGGATAGTGGCCGCTGTGTTGAGCGCTCTCGCTCGCCCCCGCTGGGGGCGAGGCGAAGGCGCGAGCGAGAGCGCAGAGACGTCACTGTCGGTCGTTGTGCCGAGGCCCCCGCGATGTTGTAGCATCGCGGGCGTCAGCGCGTAAGCGCCTTCAGAGAATACTGCAATGTCGAGTCAGAACGCGAGTCAGAAGGTTGTTTCGGTGGATGAACAGTTTGGCGACGGCGAGCGCGAGACGGTCGATGAGGACGGCTTCACGGTGGTGGCGGAGACGCCGGCGTTCCAGGCCACGGTCCAAGCGGAGACGCAGGCGAAGGTCGACGCGAACCACCCGGACGGAATCGCGGACGCGAGTCAGGAGCGGATTCCCGGTGTGACACTTGCACAAGAGGAACGCATCAAGGCGCGCGAAGCAGAGTTGGAGCGGATCAGCGCACAGGCAGAACTCGGAGGGCAGGAGGAGCGTGCCGAGCGGACGCGTGACGTCGCGGCCGAACGGAGTGCCGCGTGGACCAGGGAGTTCGAGCGGCGGGCCGCCAGCGTGGACCAGTCGCTGAGTCCCGACAACGATCCTCGCGAGAGGCTCTCGCAGGCGGAACTCGGGGCGGTGAACGAGCAAGCCTCCAGGTTGGCGGACGAGCTCGATGGGTGGTCGCGGGCGGCGATCAGCCGGCGGCTCGCCCAGGCGGTGCGTGATGGTGCGGACATTCCCAGTGCCGTCCTCGACGTGAAAGACGCACTCGAGGCCGCACCCGGACAGATCATCCCCATCGATCGGGTTGGGGACGTCGATCGGCAGGAGGTGAGTGTTCGCGGACGCGTGAAGACGCTCTGGACGCCCTCGAGTGCAAAGATCGCCCAAGTCGGCCTCCTCGAAGATGACTCTGGGACGGTCAAGTTCACGGTCTGGGAGAAGAGCGCGCAACCAGCAGTCGCCGAAGGCGAGACCGTGTGCATTCGGGGGGCTGCCCGAAGCTGGTACCAAGGCCGGGTATCCGTCACCTGCACTGGCTGGACCACCATCAACTTCCCTGAGCGCGGCCGCTACTGGGAGTAGCACGACCAGGTAGCCTCTTTCTTTTTGTCTGCCGGACCAGACCCAATCCCCACCGCCCCACCCTCCGCTCCGTGCTTGCTCCCACACGGGTCGCTGCGCGCGCAGCCACGACCGAGTGCTACGAGAGATAGATGGTATTTGAAGAACAGTATAGAACTCAGAGAAGAGAGTATCTATTTTGCGCCCGAACGGGCGCGACGCTACGTCAGCATCGTGAGTCATGACGGCAGCGAAGATAACCATTCATACGTGTGACTCTTAGGTGAATGGTTCGGAACACAGAGACGACCAGGCGGAGATATCTGAAGAGACCAGTGGCGTATTATTAATGGTTGTAGACAAACGAGGGCGATTTAGCCAAACCTCCCACAATAATCCGGTTGACGGGTGGTGGTTCAAGAAGTGAGCCAAAAATCGAACATGTCACATTAGATGGCGTGACATTACTTAGCGCAGTCGATGTTAATCTTTATGTGAGTGGTGTGGTAGATTCAGGACTATGGAAACGGATGCGGCAGCCGTGGACTTGTTCTGTGGTGTCGGGGGACTTACTCACGGGCTAGAACGAGCTGGAGTCCCCGTGTCTGCAGGGGTCGAATTGAATCCCGATTGCCGGCACGCATATGAGTTGAACAACACTGCCGAATTCGTAAATCGTAATGTCTCGGATATGAACGGTGGAGATGTTGAATCTCTCTATCCCGACGGGGCTGCGAAAATTCTATCTGGGTGCGCTCCATGCCAACCCTTCTCGAATTTGAACAACGGTGCTGACGTCTCTGAACGAGACGACTACACCCTCCTCACGAAGTTCGGTGACATCGTAGAGGACATCAGACCCGCAGTCGTCTCAATGGAGAACGTCCCCGAAGTAACGAACGAACCCGTCTACTCTGACTTCATGAATACGTTATTTCGAGAGGGGTATCAGATGTGGTTCGACACTGTAGAGTGTCCCGCATATGGAATCCCACAACGTCGTCGTCGGTTCGTCCTCCTCGCGTCAAGGCTCGGCGACATCTCACTCAAAGACCCGACACACGCTCCGATGGACTACCCGACGGTGCGCGATGCCATCGGAGACCTACCCGAAGTGGAAGCCGGCGAGACGCACGAATCGGATCCACTTCATCAATCACGAACGCTCGTAGACCGAAATCTCGAACGTATCCGTCAGTCGAAACCCGGCGGAACGTGGCGCGACTGGAATCCCGACATCCGTCTCGACTGCCACAAGAAAGAGAGCGGCCAATCCTTCGACTCCGTTTATGGTCGCATGGAGTGGGATGCCCCCTCGCCGACCGTGACGACGCAGTTCTATAACTACGGAAGCGGACGTTTCGGCCACCCGGAACAGGATCGGGCACTCTCACTACGGGAGGGGGCGATACTGCAGACCTTTCCCGAAGACTACGAGTTCGTCGCGAATGGTGATAGCGTGGAGTTCAAGACCATCGGGAAGTTCGTAGGGAACGCCGTGCCAGTCAGGCTAGCTGAGGTCGTTGGACAGAGTATCGTCTCGCATCTGGAGGAACACGATGTCGCAGCCTGATCAGCCGACGGAGGTAGTTGACGAGGAGGAGACACCGTACGAGATGTCTCTTAGTCTTAACGTTCTCAATCATCTCGGGCTAAATCTCTACAGCAACGTTCCAGCAGTCCTCTCGGAAGCGGTCGCTAACGCCTGGGACGCCGATGCCGAGAATGTCTCCGTAGACATTGACGCAGACGAAGGGCGGGTAACAATCGTAGACGACGGACACGGGATGGACGCACACGACGTGAATAATCGCTATCTCCACGTCGGTTACCAGCGTCGCCAAGACGAGGAGCGTCCAAATCGGACACCGGAACACAACCGACCGGTGATGGGCCGGAAGGGTATCGGGAAACTCTCACTCCTGTCGATCGCGGAGACAGTCAAGGTCTACACGATCAAAGACGGTGACGAGAATGCCTTCCGAATGGACGTCGGAGAAATTGAGGACGCGATCGGCTCCGAAGAGGTAGGCGCAGCATCCGAGAAGCGCACGTACACCCCGACGGTACTCAACGACTTCCCGGACGACCTCAACAGTGGTACGAAGATCGTCCTTGAGGACCTCACGAAGCGCGTCCATACGACCGAGAGCGCACTCCGGAAACGGCTAGCGCGCCGGTTCAGTATCCTCGACTCGGAGTTCAACTTCTCGGTGAGTATCAACGGTGAAGAGGTCACCGCCACCGATCGAGACTACTTCCACAAACTTCAGTTCCTCTGGACGTTTGAGGACGATGAGTACGTCGAACACTGCCGCGAGTCGAGACTCGAAGGCCACGAGCCACGCAGCGGTGAGACCGAAGACGGTCATCGGATCCACGGTTGGATCGGCACGGTGGAGAAACCGAACGACCTCGTCGAAGACTACCCAGGCGAGGGCGCTAGTTCGGACGACCTGAACAAGGTCTCGCTCATGATCCGTGGCCGGATGGCGAAGCCAGACCTCCTAGAGAGCTTCAACGACAGTCGGATGTTCACGAAGTATCTCGTCGGCGAGATCCACGCCGACTTCCTTGACGACGACGACGCTGAGGACATCGCGACTTCGAACCGCGAGGACGTCGTTAAGGAGGACCCACGGTACCAGGACTTGCTCAGCTGGCTCCGTGTCGAGCTCAACCACATCGCTGGTCGATGGAACGACCTACGGAACCAACAGGGGTCGCAGGAAGCACGGCAGATCAGTGCTATCGATATGTGGTACCAGAGTCTGGAGCCGAACAATCGCGAGCGTGCGAAGAAGTTGTTCGGGAAGATCAACCAGATGACCGTCGATGACGAAGACGAGCGGCGGGAGTTGTTCAAGCACGGGGTACTCGCCTTCGAGAACCTGAAGTACGAAGAAAATCTCCGCGACTTGGAGACGCTTGACGACGCGAGCGATCGTACCGTCCGCCGGGTTCTCTCCGACCTTGACGATATCGAGTCTTCGCAGTACCACCAGATGGCGAAACATCGGAAGCACGTCGCCGGCGAGTTCGCGAGACGTACTCGGCAGCAGGGTGTAGATGAGGAACTATACGGACACCTCGTCGACCATCCGTGGCTCCTCGATCCGTCGTGGGAACGAGCACCGATCGACGACGACGTCCGCGACGCCGTGGAGAAACGCCTCGAAGAAGGAACGCCCGTCGCGGCGGAAGAAGACGAGAGAGGAGCGCACTTTCGGTGCGTCCGGACGGCGACCGGATACGCGCTCGTGAGTCTCCGCCATCCGACGGAGCCCGCACAGAACGAGCTGCTCGAAGTCGTCGACGTGTACCGGGTCGCCCTCAAGACAGTCCTCAAAGAGGCTGACCGACCCGAGCGAGACCCGACGGTCGTGTTCGTCGTCCCAGAGATGGATACCTGGGACGACCTCGAAGGGCTCCTATCACGGAACGGTGTCGTCGTCCGACGATACTCCGACCTCTTGGAACAGACTGCCTCTATGTACGACCAGCACGTCGAACGCGATCGTGACGCGGGACGCGTCTCGCGTCTCATCAACGACATAGAGACCGGCGACGTGTTCAACTGACCCCGAGGGTGGCGTGAGGCTCACCATCACCGAAAACCCGCGATCCAACACGCGGCACTATTCTGACGGAATCCTGTATCCGATGACCGCGATATCTTCTACGTGTAACACACTTCTTATGAACCTCATGCAGTTCATAGCCTCATTGAATAGGTCGTTATTACCCGATCCCCAATTTACCGGGACGACAAGGCACCCAAACTCAATCTTCTTACGGTTATTCTCGTGAGTCTTCCCACCTCTGATGAATTTCAGAACGTCGTCACTCACGCGCTTCCGCTGGCTCTTCTCAATCTCAATCGCAATCCGTTCGTCTGTGTTGTATAGGTCGACACTGTGATCGAAATCCGGACACCACAATTTGCACCGCGGGTTTCTTCCAGTCCTCGCGTCCTGTTCGAAGTGATAGTCGGGCAGTCCGTGCGCTATGTGTCGGTCTAAGTCCTCGTCACTATCTTTTTCGAGTATGTGGATCGGTGCCTCTTCGACGGAGGAAAGTATGCGCTCGTATTGGTCCTCTGGGAACGAACGGGAGGTCTTCGTATCTCGAATCTCCTGATTTAGAAACCCCTCTTTCACGACTTTGACCATGTCCTCCCCTCACGACGAGTCATCGTAATACTTTGCCACCCTTCGAGAGACACACGTCAGACTCGTACATCCCTCACCGAGCCAGACTATATGTACTATGGCGGGAGAATCGTCTGTTAGTGGACCGAGAGACGATACGACGCTTCCGGAACGACCTACTCACGTGGGCCGACGAGAATCTACGAGAGTACCCGTGACGAGACACGGACGCGACGTTCTACGAGGTCTTCGTCGCAGAGTTCTTCCTGACGCAGACGCCAGCCGACAACGTCAATCGGCTGTTCCCCGAGTTCGTCGAACGGTACCCATCGCTAGCCGCGATCAAGGAGACCGACGAGGAAACACTCGCAGCGGCTATAGAGTCGATCGGATTCCACAACATGCGAGCGGCGTCGCTGAAACAGATCGCCGCGGAGTACGATTCGTTGCCGAGAGACCCGGACGAGCTTATGGAACTCCCCGGTGTCGGTCCGTACGTCGCGAACGCGACGGTGTGCTTCGCGTGTGGTGAGGCACTCCCCGTCCTGGACAGGAACGTCAAACGGATCTACGGACGCGTATTCGGTGCGCGGTGGCCAGATACGCCGTCAGACCAGGAGGCGTTCGCTCACGATCTACTTCCTGAGGACGAAGCACGGACGTACAATCTCGCACTCCTCGACTTCGGGGCAGCCGTCTGTACCGGCGACCCACGGTGTGAGATTTGCTTCGCACCAGAATACTGTACCTACTATGCAGCTGCCCGCCGATAGAATCCTCTAAGGATATCCTGAGGCCAAGTCGTATCTCAGGCGACGCACTCTTACTGGTGGTGGTGCAAAGAGAGACTAACGTGATCGCTACGGGTCTGACGACGAGGTGGTCACAGTCACTGCGACTGTGGACGGACGATCTACGTCGTCTGCGGGAACGTCTACGTGTCTCCTCACCCTCTCGAGATACGACTCACGAGAGTCGGCAGTATACCCCCGTATCGGTCGTCGGAGAGAGCATCTAACCATGTCATCATACGATTCTGGCCCAGACCGACAGATCCTCCACATCTTCGCCGATCACGGAACCGAGGCAGAGGTATTACAGGATTTCGGTACCGTGACGCGATACACGCTCAATCCGAGGGCGTACGACCACAGCCACGTGATTCGGGGAGACGCATCGGATCCTGAGAAACTACCTTTCGAATACGGGACGTTCGATCTCGTAGTCGCCCACCCACCTTGCACGGCGTGGAGTGATATGCCGAGTGCGAACAAGGACGGCGACGCTCCTGAACTCATAGACGAAGCACGCGAGATCGGACGGCGCTACGGTACGCACTACATCATTGAGAACAAGCCGACGGCACCATTGAAGGAACACAAGAAGACAGTCCTCGAAGGGCGCATGTTTGGGCTCCCCATCCGATACGAGCGGGCGTTCGAGACGTCGTTCCCGGTCAACCAACCACCGACGATCGGGCACCTCGGGAGCAAAACCGAGACCTCTCCCTTCTTCTACAGTGAACGGTCTCCAGAGTGGTGGGCAGCAGCGAAAGGGTATCCGACGGGCAAGTATCCGAAGGAACACATGGCGAAGAACTGCATCCCTGCACCGTTCGTCCGACACCTCGTCCGCGCGTGGCTCACCGCTACCGACGCTACACAGGGTGTTCGGGACTACACTAACTACGACGCCGAGATGGACGAACGTCGGTCGCGGATGGAGAACGCCGACCTAGCGGATTTCTCGAACCAATAGGCGAGGCTATTCGGTCGCCTCCTTAACGTCCTCTCGAATCCCCTGGATCATCGGCACGAGTTCGTCTTGAGTTCTGGCCTCCAGGGGCACTGTCGAACCCGCGCGTCGGAATCGTTTCACAGTACCGTCGATGATGTCGTTAGACACGAACGACCCATTCTCTTCGTCGTAGAGTACGTCAAGGAGGGCGAGGGCCGCTGGCTTGTAGCGCCCGAGCTGGATGTCGAACACCCGGAAGCAGAACCGTCGGCTCCTAAACGCACGACGAGTGTTCGTATAGTCGTCCCCCTCGTGGGTGAGCTCGGCGATCCACCAGAGACGCTCAAAGGTACTGGAGTTCGAGTCCAGCGCGGCACCGTAGGTCCAGAACTTCTTCTTCATCCCCGTCTTGCTCTCGTACTTCCACCGATGACGGACGAACCACGGATAGTATTTCATCGCGAGAGCGTTCCAGATTCCCGAGTCGCTCGCCGCAGCGCGGGATAGGTCGATCTCCTCGTGGACCGCCTTCGCAGCCTTCGTGTCCATCTCGCCCGTGTACTTCGAGTACTCGTCGACGATATCCTGCAGCCGGTCACCGAGAGAGTCTAAGTCGGCAGTGTAATCGGTCTCGTGGGTGTATCGGCTCAGGTCGTCCTCGTTAAGCCACTTCGATCCCTCCTCACCACGGAGGAATCCGGGGTCGTCTTCGAGAAGTGTCCGTGCTCCGGAGTCAAGTCGTGTAAGTCGGTCTTCGCTCATCAGTCGGTCAATCCCTGGATATGTTTCATGTAGCAGGTCGCCGGATCAAGGACACTCTGGACGGCGTCTTCGACCCGTCTCGTCGCGTCTACGGGTGCTTTGGTCAGGTCTTCTTGCAGACGCTCGGCAGCTTTCTCCGGTGTCAGGTCGTCGTAGAGTTCATCGTGGAGATCCTCGAATACTGCTGCTTGCCATTCGGGGTCCCACTCGTCGGTGTCGGCGTCGTACTCAATCGCCGCGATGGTGACGAGACGCGTCCACACCGGCGACATGACTTGGTTCCACACGAGATCGCGCGTGAGGCGGTCGTACTGGCTCCCGCCGTCACCTGCCATCAGACTCGCGACCTGTGTGTGGTCGTCGTTGACCCACACGATCGGCTGCCCCGGATCACTCTCTAGGTCAAGGTAGTGGAGACGGTCCTCCGGTGGGAACCGACTATCCTCTCCCTCTTCACTGAATGTTCGTGTTCGGACTTCCAGGAGGCCCTCGTCACCCGCGTTGTCGTCCTCGAAGTCGACGCGTCCACGCGGACCGTCGGCCACGAATACACCCGCTTCCGTGGCGTACTCGTCGCCTGCATCCGTGTCCGTCGTCCGGACGAGGAGGGGACGGAGGTCGAGGGACCCTGCGACGGAGTCCGACGACAATTCGACGTCGCGAGTGTACGTGCCTGACCGAATGGGCTCGTCTTCGACGACGATCCCTTCCCGGAGATACGTCGTACGGCAGTGTGCGGCGACGACGAGCATTCCGGGGATGTCGTCGAACTCTGGGAAGACCTTCCCAAGTAGACCGTCGGGGATGCGGATCTCGATGCGGAGGTGGAGCGTATCCCACCCTCGGTACTCGTCGAGGTCCAAGTAGTGTGGTTGCTCGGGCTCCGTGAACGACCCGTCGTCTACGGCGAACTGGTCGATCCGGAACTCTAGTGAGTCCGGTTCACACCGGTACGGGAACGTCCGATAGGTAAGATTCTTGTTGAGGCGGATCTCTCGCACGGTCACTCACCCTCCTCAACGTGGATCGTGCCGTCCGTGATCTTGAACTTCGTCTCACCGACGTCCCCGAGCCTGGGGTCGGTGTCTCGGAACCGCTCGGATTCGATCGTGAATCGGATCTCATCCACTGCAGAGTCGACTATCACCTCTGCCTCGCCGTCGGAGATAGAGTACGTCGCATCGGGAGACCCACGGAGGTCCACGTCGGCGATCGGTATCTCGTCGGCTTCGCTGTTGTCCTCGTACATCGCCTTCAGACCGATGGTGACCGACCAATCGACGACGTCGCCGACGCCCTCGTCGGGACCGACGACACCACGGAAGACCCAGTGGTCGTGGACGACCTCCGAGTCGACAGTGTAGTCGAAGGGGCTCGGAATAGACGGTGTTCCCTCGCGTTCCGAGCGACCGCGGGAACTCCGTGTACGTGGGAGTATCGACCGACCTGGATTCAGCGTCTCTCCACCTTCGTCCTCGTGACCGTAGAGTAAGTCCGAGAGGTATTCGCGGAGAAGGCCCGTCTTAAGCTTCCTAACGCACTTCACGCTGCCGTCCTCGTAGGCTCCTTTCAATTCGTCGTTGTTCTTCCCGTACCACTCGTCGTGAGCCGGTGGTTCGGCCATTGCGAGGAACTCCTCGATAGCCCGGTCTGCTGGCGTCGGGTCCTCGTTGGGCCCAGAGCGGGCGTTCCCGCAGGCTAGCACGGCGTGGAACTTCCCGGAGAAACCGAGGTGGTGAGCCGGTTTGTACTTCACCACCATTCCCGAGCCTCGAAACATCGCGATGTCGCCAATGCGTTCCTCCTCGTCGGGGTACGCTCGCCGGACCGCGAGCGAGATCTGCCCTTCGGACGGCGTCTGTTCCTTCCGCTTACTCCGGATCTCGTACGGAAATTCGAGACTAGCGACTTGTCCTGGGCCGCCGAGTGTCTTGGGTGCGTCCGTCCGGCCCTCGTAGCACTTGATGAACGGGGCGACAGAGTCAAAGTCCTCAATCGTGTCGGAGTCAACCGTCCGCTCGTCACCCTCCATGTCGAGATGGACTTCGAGGTCACCTTGGCTGATAGCCGGCCAGAAGTACTCTGCAGCGGTCTCCTCAAACGTATCTGCGATCTCCGGCGGATTCGGCTGGTCAGACATCGATGGGTCAGAGGGGTCACGGAACCCGACGATTGCCGTACTCGTTCCGGAGACGTCCGGACGCGAGAGACAAAGACGGCTCGCGAGATCGCGTGCGGGGCCGTCCCAGACCGATTCGGGCCGTTGCAAGTCGTCGTCGTCGAACCCGGTTGGAGATCCAAACCAGCCTTCGTTCTCGTGCCACGCTCCGTCCGGAGTCTCGTGGGTAGGGATGAACGATCGACCGATGAACCGGGGGGACTCCTGTCCGGGCGCTTCGTCGGCTAGCACCGAGTTGAACAAGACCGTCTGAAGTCCAGATGCGACCCAGAGGACCGAACTCCCAAGGCCGTGACGACCGGCAGTCTCTCCAGTCTTGTTGCTACTACCGGGGTCCCGAACGAGGGCGGTGTAGTCCGTCCCGGGGGAGATTTCGTCTCCCTGTATGCCGGTCGTGTTCTCCTCTTCAACGACGAGGACGCGGAAAGAGCCTCCGTCGTCGAGGTATTCGAGGTACTCTTCGAGGCCAGGCCCGTTCTGTTCCTTCGCCGCACCGCGGACGTGCGTCAGTAGGTCGTCCCAGCGGATAGCATCACGGAATTCTTCGTCGTCGGTGAGATCAACTAGCCGGAACGTGACTCGGACGGGGTCGTCGTTGTTGAGACCAGCGTCGTTGACGTTCTGGAGCACCTCCCTGACGAACGTATCGAGGCTCCGGTCCAGGGTCTTCTTCTGGAGGAGCCCTGGGCTGTGAGACCGACCCGCCGGTTGCTCCTCGAAGAACCAGCGGTCGGGTAGTGTAGACTCCGTTCCCATACGTCGTTTCTAACGTATCATCTTACAGCAGGTACATAAATGTGTCAATCGTGGTGTTTCGGTGATTCGCCACGGTGGTGGCGTAGACGTGGCACTAATCGAGAGAATGGTCATGCGACGATCTTCACGAGGGCGTCTTCTGAGTTCGTGACGACAGTATACGAGTCGAAATGAAAGCGGTCTTCACCGCTTCGCGGTACGCTCCTCTACGAGTTGCTCTCCTTCCGCAGTCGGGACTATCAGCTTGTCCTCGTTACGCTCGTAGTACTCGCGCAGGTGCGTCGACAAGTACTGGTAGACCTCGGAACCGGAGTCGTATCCCCACAGGTCAGCTAGCTCCCGGTTCTTCGTCGGTGCGTGTTCCACCAATTGAGCTAGTCGGTGGAGCTCTTCGTCGTCTATGCTATCGCTCTCGACTATCGCTTCCCTGCGACTGGAACTGCTAGTGGTGTCCGTACTAGGCTCGCTCTCCGATTCTTCGTCTTCTGATGTCTCTACATCGGCCACGTCGGAAGTCACGTCGTCTGTCGCGTCTCCCCAGTCAGGGACCGGATACGGCTCTGCATTCGATCCCGACGTGGCGACGTTCAACCGCTGGCGATACTCGCGAGCGTGTCTAGCCACAGTCCCTTCCCACCGTCCGTCGTAAGTATACACTACGACCTCGGTCGCGCGTGGGTGGAAGTAGAACCCCGCGTACTGGGGACGTTGCGGACCTGTGAAGACGAGCCGATGGCAAGGAGGTGTGTCCCGGATCGAGTCTGGATCAAGCAGTACGACGTTCGATCCGATCGCGTCTGTGGAGAACCCACGCTCCACTAACGCCTCCTGGAGGACGTGGGACCAACTCTTTCGTGGACAGAAGACTCCGAGGCGGTAGCCTCTATCGAGCGCATCCGTGACTTCCTCACAGACGCGCTCGAAGAGTGGGTTCTCTTCTCGGAGGGCCGAGTCGATTTCGGAGAGAGCCTTGTGCGCAGCGAATACGTGTGCCGGTGCTTGGAGGTCGTCTATCTTCCCTCCGTACGTCTCCAAGTCGTCAAGTACGGCGTCTGTCGTATCCGGGACGAACCGCTTTCCGGCGTCCCACTCGTCTCGAATCCAATCGTTGTACCGTTCCACGGGCACGGGAAGTCGCTCGTAGAACATCTCGTTCGAGTAGACCTTGTGACCTGCTCGATCAACGCCACTATCGAGTAACTCTTCGAATCTCTCGGTCGCGAGCTCAAACCAACGGGATAGATCACCACTATCGACCGGCGTGACGGCCATCGTGGGTTCTCGGAGGAGGCCGAGCTGGTCGGTAGTGATCGGTGATGTCGGGCTCCCGGACGAGTCGTTCGTGTACTTTGTCGTCCGTAACCCGGACGTCGTCCGCCCGACCTGTGGATCGTACGCTCCCATCACATCCCCAATGTCCGAGATCGATGGGAATGTCTCCTCGTTCTCAAAGAAGGCGGGAGGAGCGTATCGGGGGACACCATCCCGTTCGTTCTTCGTAAAGACACTCCCGATGGAAACGATCGGGACGTTCGGGAACCGCTCACGGACACGTTCAATGGTCTCCTCGTCTATGCCCGGCTTCCTTGACGTGTAATCCACGACTATGGCCGTGAGGTTAGGTATCGCGGAGAGTTCGCCATTATCCTTCGTCAGGATGAGGTGACGATCAAGCAACGCCCCGGACGACGTCTTCATCTCACCGCCGTGAACGTAGCCGTGAGAGAACACTCGATTGAGGGGTATGACGTCTTCACTTGGGACGGGATCGGTCGATAGGCCGTATCCACGGTACGCGTCTCGGATCTCTCCTTTCTGACCCCACTGGATCGAACTTCCAGAGGTCAACAATGCGACGTTTGACCTCGGTCGGGCGTGGTAGAGGAGTTCGATCGCTGCCTGGAGAGAGACGTCGGGATCAAACCCAGGGTAGAGGATTGAGGCGGAGCGACCATTATCAACGCGCTCAACTAACTCTTCGAGCGTCCGTAACTCTAATTCGCTAACGATGGGTTCACGCCACTTACCGTCTGCCATCAAGCGACGGAGACCGATACCGCGTTCAGTAGTCGTCCGGAAGAGGGACGGAGAGTCGACTCGAACTGCGCTCGCTTCGTTAGCACCGAAGGTCTTTCGTCGTGCCTCCTTGACGCGTGCTAGTACGACGTTCTTTTCATCAGTTCCGGGAATCTGGATCCGGTATCCACCAGCGATCATCCGAGGCGTTACGTCACCACGGAATCCCTCAGTGATACCGAGGACGTAGTCGCCAGACGACAGCTCACCGGCAGGTGCTAGAATCGATTCGACCATAGATCGATCCATCGAGACTGCCGGCGGTTCTATCTCAGGTCTGTATCGCTGGTCTACTACTCGTCCTTCTCCTAGCCCCCAGATTTCGACGAGTAGCGATTCACCAACGACCGACTCGGGGAGAGGGCCGAGCCGGAGCGGGCTGGCATCGCTCGATTCATGGTGACCGATGCCACGGGCGTCTACTCGATCGACCGAAACCCGTTGAATCGGGGGGTCTCCACCAGTCATCCCTCTGGAGATGCCGAACCTTCTGTTCGAACACACCGGAGTAGTCCTCTCTCCTCGCGCTGTGTGATGACTAGACCCATACACTGCCGATTGGCTAAGGGGAGGGATAAATGTCGCGGTAGCATTCGTCTTTAGCTAAGACTAGTGAGGGTGTCATAGAACTGTTCTCATGGCTATCGACGGATTCAGCGTTACCGGCTCCAAGCCTGCTGTCTGCGGCTCTATAGAAATCACGGTCGATACGTCGAATAACGCCAACTGAGCAAGAATAGTCACTATACGGGAATAAAAACCCTATCTTTGAACGATTCTAAGAGTCGTGCACCTGGTGCACGCTCTTTTACGTCTGTTACTCTCTGAAAAGATAATGAATATGACTGTACCATGTGAAGACTTCTATGACACGCTGAAGACTAGTAGTAATATTCCAACTCTGTATTATTCCCTATAGTATTAGAAGAGCGAAACCAGGGACTGAGACGCTCTTGCTACTGAGAATAGGCAGTCCACGGCGTCTGAAAACCGTGTTTTTGCCCCGTATCGAACGTGTTGCGACGTAATTCGCCTGTGAAACGCAGCTGTTCGGTATTACTGTGAGTATTAGCTAAAGACGAATGGTCGCGGTAGATAAATATCATAAACAGGGGGTTTCCATCGTGCCCCTCCCAAAAATACAAGTCGTCGTCTTTGTTGAAATCCCTCGCTATTGACATCCAAGAGGAATGCTCTCCTGGCTGCTCACGGCCAGACCAACTGGAACCAGTACGTATACGAAACCGCGAGACGCGGAGAGGGTTTCAGCAGAGCCAAGTCGTCTATATTTAGCTCTGAATTATTCAGGACTGACGATGCAGAGCTACCCCTTTACCCCACCGAGAGATGGGGACATAATCAGGATCTGTCGACAGGCACTCTTAGAGCGGCAGTGAAACCTCCCGAGCGAAGTCGAAGACGGTGTCGAACACGCCAATCGCGACGTTAACGTTCTCACCGTGGAGTAGGACGCCCAGCTCGAAGTTCGACGAGAGGCTCGTCTCGGTCAGGTTGGCACTGCAACGTAGCAGACGTCGCGATCGGCGATCGTGACCTTGGCGTGCGTCGCGTAGGCCTGTCGCCCCGTCTCGTCACGCTCGTAGAGATCTCTAACTTCAAGGAGGTGCCGGTTCGGCGGATCGATACGGTCGTAGATCGCGTTCAACGCAGCTCGGAGCCGTTCGTCGTCGGACCTGGTCTCACGGGTGAGGATTCGGGTATCGATACCGCGGTTCGCGAGACCCGCGATGTCACCGACCGCGGATGTCTTCGGGTCAAAGTACGGATTCGCGATCCGGACGATGGTGTCCGCGTCGAACATCATCCGACGGAGGTCACTTGAGAGCGGGCGAACGGACTGCATAGCGGATTGATCGACTCCCGCCGGGAACGTCGCAGTCAGCTCGGTGTCGGCCTCGGTATCGCGCTCAAGAACTCCCACCTCCTCTAATGCAGCGCGAGCGATGCGTTGTCCTTCGAACACTCGCGCGGCGCGCTCGCAGTCAACGACGAACGAGTAGTCCGCGAACGACCGTCCACGGCTAGCCTGCTCCGCCACACCGTTCAGCACTAGTCCGGTGAATATCGATTCAGCTTCTGGTTTGGCAATCGATATCCCAGCAAACGATTCAAGGTCCTGGCGGGTGATCTCGATTCGTTCAGACGGATTCTCGGCGAAGTAGTCTCGGAGAGCGACGATGACGGGCACCGATACTCCACGAGCTACGGTGAAGTCCGGGTCGTCGTTGAACCCTCGGTCGCTCACAGACTACCTCTGGACGTCCCAGAACGGCGTGTGTTCGTCGCCACCGACCAGCAGCTCTCGGTCAAGTGCACCGTTGTAGTACTCGCACGTGAACTCACTGACGTGGAGACACGCATGGCAGGCCGCGCCCTCGTCGTCTTCGAGACACGCGGGGTCGTAGATGCACTGCGACGCGTGGTCAACCGCGTCGTCAATCCAGGGGTGAAGTCGGGTCTTGAACAACGTGAACATCCCACCGAGAGCGAAGTGTTCCATACTCTGAGCGTAGAGCACGATCGCCGGGACCGTCGGGAGTAGGAGCTCGGAGATGCTGTCGGTGTCAAGTCCACACTGTTCACTAGCCGTATTCATCAGAGCGTGGCTGCTAGAGTGGACGAGACGGTAGACGATGTTCGTGAGTTCGTCCTCAATGGGTGCGAATGGGTTCTGTGTCTGTGTGGCGTCGAAGTTGTTCAAGAACCACCGCTTCAGTTCGGTGTCGTCGTCCGTGTCAGGAGCCTCTGACGAATCCAGGTAGTCGTTCTCCACGAGCCACTCAACGATCGCCCCCCGATCAAGTTCGAGGACGATCGCCTCCGACGGGGAGCGGTCACCCCACACGGTAAGCGCGTCAAGTCCCCACGGGTGGTCAAAGGCTCGGAGCGTCGTCTCACTCGCGTCTGGCGAGTCGCGCGTGTATCCGAAGACCGTGTTCAGGAGTGGGAAGTTGTCTACGATCCACGCGTCTGTGACGTTGACTCGGTCAAGTTTCTCTCGGTAGAGCTTCGACTGCGGGTACTTCTCGACGAACTCGTCGTCGTCCACGAACGTCGAGAGTGGGCGCGGGGTCGGATGGCGGTCCTCAACGTTCTCGCGCATCGATCCGCCTTCGTACCCACGCGTTGAGCGCAAGAACGTGAAGAGTTCGTGGGCGACCACGGTGTACGCGCTCCCGACGTCCTCTCCGCGATGCTCTGCCGGTAACTCTACACGATCCCGATTTTGTGCCACGACGGTCCCCTTCGTCGGGGAGTTCCCCATCGCGATCTGGAGTGCCTGCTCCTTGTTCTCCTCAACCCACTCTCGACCGAACTGTTCGTATAGGTCCTCTAGTACGTCTTCTTCGGACTGGGTACTCGTGGCGATGTCTTCCAGTGTGACGCCACTCTCCTCTAGATCGACGTCGTCAAGGTGTGCCGCCATAAGGATACGCGTCCACTCTTCTCCGTATGGAATCGCGTCCTCGTCAACGTCCACATGTGGGATGTCGACGATGACTTCCCGCTGGGGGTAGAAGACCGACCCCGCGTTCGTCGGCTGTATCGACTGGACCCACTCGTCACAACGATCGCAGTATGCCGAGAGGTCGCCGGTCCGCTGATGGCAGATCCCACACTCGAACGACCACGTCCGCATGTCCTCGGGTACACCACGGTTGAGGCGGATATCTTGGTGGTCGTGAGCGCCACAGCCGGACGGTTTCAGCGTGAAGACCTCACCGCAGTCGTGCGTCGCCACGAAGGAGACCTGCTGGAGGTCCCCGTTGCATCCCGACCGAGTGCACCGACCGTTAGTGTACTGGAGTCCCTTTGACGTGTTTCGATATTCAACGTGATCACAGCGCTTGCAGACGAGCGTCGTCGGGAATATCTCGCCGTACACTTTCTGGGGTCGGAACACGTCGATCTGCGCGTCGTCAAGCTCCGACCACGGTGGCCGATTTCCGTTCGGGAAGCTCGACACACGTCCCTGAACGTGGTTAGCGATCCGCCGTTGGTCGACGTCCATCTCCTGGTGCTGCCACTCGTCAACCATCATGGTGATCCCGTACCGGGCGTAGTCGAACAAGTCGCCCGGCACGAAGTTCGCCAGCACCTGTGCGACACCGCGCTCCATCTCCGCATTCTCATAGCTCATTGTCTCGTATCCTCCGTCACTCGTCGGACAACATGTTCAGTAGCGGTGCCGAGTTCGGTGTGGGGTAGACTGGGATCTGCTCGTCGATATCACGAAGGCTCCGCATCGGGCCCCGGTGGTCGTCCTTCCGATCGAGGAGGAACCCGATCCAGCTCTTCTTGGGGTCAAGTGGTTTCTTCATCGCGCGCGTCCAGAGTTCGTCGAAGTAGCTCTCCACCTTCTCACGGTAGAGTTGCATGCCCGTCGTGTCGGCCCACTCCCGGTCGTAGTCCTCCGTCACGGCGTAGCACCGCAGGACCATATCCCGCATCTCCTCGCGATCAATGTCCCCGTTCCGCGCGGCTTCTTGGAGACCTTCGTGGAGGTAGACTCGGTCGTCGTACTCGTCCTCAAGGAGTTCGTCGTAGTACTGGATGATCAGGCCGGCAAAGATACCGGGAAGCGTACACTCCACGGCGAACTCGGCCCACCGTTCGAGCGGTGTCGCCTCGACGAGTAGGTCTTGATAGCGGTGATAGTGGTCGAACCGCGTGTAGTGACTGCGGTCACGTGCCCGCATCGAGTCGAAGAGGAGGAATACGCTCCCAGTGTGCTTCCGACCCACCCGCGAGTACGCCTGGATGTACTCGGCTGTGTTCCGTGGCATCCCGAAGAACGAGATGAAGTTGAACCGATCCACGTCAACGCCGTGCGAGATCATTGACGTGGCGATGACTATGTCGATCGGGCGATCCGGATCGTCAGACTCGAGACGAGCGAGGGCGTCGCGAACCACGCTCATTGGGGTCTCGCCAGTCAGTGAGACGGGTGTGAGGGCCTCGTACGGGTCTCCGTGTGACTCCAGCTGCCAGTTGATCATCGTCTTGACCGACCGCTGGAGCATGTCGCTGTTACTCTTCGAGATGTTGTACGATATCTGCGTCTCGTACTGCGTCAGCAGGTTCTCTAAGAGTTCGTCGCGTTTGTCGGGATCGTCGGGGATACCGAGTGGCCCACTCGTCGCGTCCGCTTCGAGGAGCGCCTCGTAGAGATCGTCCAGGTCGGCCTTAAACTCCTGAATTATCTGTGCGTACTCCTTGATGACCGTGTTAATCGCGAACGTCCGCGAGACGCTACGCGGGACTGCACCGACCATCTGACGACCCAGTTGGTGCGGGTCTTCGTAGGCGTAGAACGACTGCTTCAGCCGCGGACCCTGCGAGGGGAAAATCTTCGCGTCGCGCCAGTAGAGTGAGCGGACCTGTTCTTCGGCCCCAGCGATCGTCGCGGTCGCCGCGACGTACTTGGGGTTCCACTGGCTGTCGGTCACCTCACTCATCCACTCCTGAAGGAACGTCTCGTAGTGAGAGTCAAACGCACCGAATTCCTCACGGAGTAGGTGGAGTTCGTCCTGAATGAAGAGCGACGGTGGGTCAACCGGTCCGACCTCCTCTAGTGACGAGCTGTCGCACTTAACGCGGTCCGGATATCCGAACTCGTCGCACAGACATCGGTTCTCACCGGTGTATCCGTGGTCTGGGCAACGGTGCTTCACACGCCCGAAGAGGGTGCGTGCCCGACGCTGCATCCCCATGATGGCGATCTTGTCGATCGTGCTGACGACGAAAGTCGGGGCGTATCGGTAGACTTCCTCGTCGGTGATGTACACCGGCAGCTCGGCGGTTTCACCACCCTGCTGCCGGACTTCGGGACACTCCGAATTCGTACATCGATGGACGATCCGGAGGCGGCGCTCGTCTCCTGTCACTTCGACGGAGTCCTCGCCACAGTACGGACACTCAGAGACGATGAGCCAGTCCTCCTGCATCTCCTCGTCGTCCCGTGCCTTCGCGGCGTTGTTGACGTCCCCACCGTCCTCAATCACCTTGTTCGGGGTGTTGTTCTTCCCGACGAAATAGCCGACACTGAACTCCTCACCGCCGAAGTGGTCCTCCTCACGCCGGACGGTTTCGGCCTGGCAGAGGACGTTTGCGATCCGCTGGAGCTGCTGGAGGGAGAGGAGTCGGAGTGGGAACTTCGTCCATGCGGTCGTCCCGAAGTCCTTCCCTCGGAGCCGATCGTAGAACGCCGTGAAGACGACGAGCCCGAGGTAGGCTTCGGTCTTCCCCCCACCAGTCGGGAAGTAGATCACGTCGCCGATGTCTAACTGGTCGTCCACGTCGCGGCTGGGGTCGGCTTGGGCGACGATGTCCGGGACGCTCATCACGATGAAGATTATCTGGAAGAGACGCCACTCGGTGAACTCCTCGCCCATCCGGGAGAATGTCTCATTCAGCGCACGGAACGCTCTCGCAACGTCGTCGTCCTCGGCGATCAGCTCACGTCCACGCTGGAATCGTTTACGTTCGGCGACGAACTCTTCGAGAGCTTCCTCAAACTGTTCTTCCGCGTCCTCTGACTTGCCCTCAAGGACCTCGTCACGTACTTCGTCGTACTGCTCTGCTGCGCGTTCCATCTCGGTCGCGATGGTTCCGAGGACCGAGTCGATACCGTCTCCAGAGAGTTCGCCGAACGGCGCGGGGACCGTCTCACGAGACCGGTACTTCGGTTGTTCGTGTAGCGGGACGGTCGTCGTCTTAACGTGGTCTACGTCGTCGCCATCCGGCGAGTCGACCGCACAGTTCTCACCGACCGCGTAGATCTCGCCGTCGTACTGGTACTCGTCGCGGATCTCCTGGGACTCAAATGGCAGGAAGTCCACACCGTCCACGCCAACGCCGATCTGGGTGTCGAAGAGGTACGTCTGCCACTCCGCGTCGCACTCGGTTGCGTTCGCGAAGTCCTCGCCATGCGTGTTGACGAGCTGGACGGAGACCGATAGCGTGCCCTCGTCTGGACGGCGACTGCATCGGATTCGCACGTCGGCCTGCCACGGTGTCGGGACCGGCTCACCGGTAAACACGCGATCCAGATACTGGGAGAACGCGTCTTCGTCCTCTCGAGCCTCGGGGGGAACGTCGCTCTGCTCCCGATAGGACGCGCCTGGGTCGGGCTCGCAGAAGGCCCGCGGGTCGTCCTCAAACTCGCTCCGTGCGTTCGCGAGCGCGTCGTCTAGGCTCTCTGTCACCGGCTGACCATTCTCCGCCGCCTCCTTGAGGTCAGCGCCCGTGAGTTCAATCGTGGGGAGCGACGGTTCTACGCGTTCGTAGACCCCGACGAGGCTCTGCGTTCGGGCGTCCTCGGCGCTCGTACCGCCGTCAGCACGGGCGTCTTCCCGCATATCCTCTCTCTCCGCGTCTTCGGTCGCGTTCGCGAGTTCCCCGTGTTCGGTCTGCTCATCGTATTCGGGGAAGCGACGGTAGAACACCTTCGCGTCCGGAGTGATCGTGACCGTCGCGTCGTCCGCGACGTCCTCGTCTACGCGGAACTTCACCCCGAGCGTGAATGGCGCGACTTTCGCCGCGAAGTTCTGGTACGCGTCATCCTCGGCTTGCGCTTCACGATACGGATACTGGCTCGCGAGTACACCCGCAAAGAATTGCTCCTGCGGATCAATCCCGTAGACCGTCTCCTGGCCGTCACCACGCCCAGTGATCCTGTCGATCAGTCGCTGCGTGACGACCTTATTAACTGTCTGATGCCGCCGATATTCCGGGTTATCCGACACCTGATAGGCGTCGTCCGGCGGTCGGACGTATTCCGGGTCGCTGTTCGGCGGGATAGTATCGAAACGGGGAGGCACAACCTCGGATTTTCAGCCCGACTGTATAAACCTTTAGTTGAGTTGGTAATTCGCATTGAGTATGAAGTTCGGGTTCTTCTCACCGATTTACTACCGAAACACCACATATAATAGACAAATATATGATGATTTGGCTCTGTTGAAACCCTCATGCCATCTTGTGATTTTCTGAGGATCTAATTTCACAGCACGTCCGTGAATTTCCGGAGGAAGAGTAGCTCTTCTCAATGTCACGGCTGAGGGATTTCAACAGTAACTCTAACCCTGAACAGGAAGTCACTCGGATTCTTCGTCTACCTCCTCGATATCTCTCACGACGTGACGCCGTGCTGCGTTAGCGATACGGTTGTCGATACCGGTGTTCATCTGTTCGCGGATCTCGGTGTGTAGCTCGCGTCCCTGCTGTCGATTGATGGTCCGGAGCCCCTCCATCGCGGCCTCAATTTCTTTCGCGTCGTCTACGAGTGTCGCGAAGCCGAACGTACGCCCGACAGCTTGGATGTCGCGGAAGGACCGTGGACCGATGGTGAGTGAGGGGTCTTCAACGAGGTCAACCGGCCCGTCCGCTTCGCGAACGGAGTCGAACCAATCTTTGAGGGTCCCGGGGGCGCGGTCAAAGGAGTCGTTCGCCTCGGTGAGCCGCTGGTAGATCTCCCCATGGACTGCTTTCTGTGTGGGAAGTACGCCAGTGGACAATTCCTCCTCAACACGCACCCAGGCTTCGTTCAGAGCATCTACCCACTCTTTGAGACGGTCGACCGCTTCGTCCGCGTTCACCTCATCCTTGTAGAAGTCTCGCAGTTGGTCGCGCCAGATCTCCTCTTGAATCTCGTCGGGGATCGTGACGAAGGTATCACCGGACGTGAGACGGTCGGGACCCACCCAGTGATACTGCTTCCTTCCACCGGTCGTACGTTGCCGAAGGACCGTGTCGTGGTTAGTGAGATCGAACATTTCACCGTCCCCAGTCTTAACCAGGTAGTGGCGGACTTCCCGTTCATACCGACCAGATTCCTCCCGATACTCGCGCGTCGACATCGAATCCATCGCGTCCTCAAGGATCTCAGCCTTCGACTTCGAACCCGTCTGGCTTCGAGAAGCGCCACCTGACGACTCGCGCTCTCCAGACCGCTCTGTCGCGGGTGGTACACTCTCCGCTGCGCTAGCGGATTCGGGAATCTCCTCGGTCTCGGGTTCTACGTCACCCACGACCTGTGGATCTGGATACGGTGCGTAGTCGGAGCCTCCGACGACGTCGTTCAGTGTCTCAACGAACTCACTAGCCTGCCGTTCGACCATCGACGACCACGCTCGATCGTAGGTAAGGACGACTGTTTCAGAGACGCGGGGGTGTACGTAGAACCCCGCGTTCTCCTGGTGGAGCGCACCGAACACTAACAGCGTATCGTGAGGTCCGACGTCTCTGGCTGTATCGGGAGACACGACGGACACTGGGCCAGACTCCAGTTCTTCTCGAGAGACGACGTCGTGCTCCTCCAACGAGTAGCGGAGGACTTCTGCGTGCTTCACGCTCTCACTGAACACGAGGAGGCGGCGGCCCGTCTCAAGTGCGCCGCGGACGTAGTGAGAGAGCCGGTCGAAGAGCGGGTTCTGATCACGCAGGCGTTCGTCAATCCGCTCAAGGATTTGTGCCGACTTGTTCAACGGACGGACGGCTTGTAGCTGCTCAATCGAGTTAGCGAGATTCTCAACGTCATCGATACGCTCCTGGATGATCGGTGGGAGGAAGCGTTCGCCGTCGTAGTAGCGCTCACGGACCCACTCGTCGAAGTCCGCCGTTGGGACGGGGAGGCGCTCGAAGAACAACTGTCGAGAGAATATCAGTCCGCCAGCGCCACCGTCGTCAACACCGCGTAGTTCCGCCGACTGTTCGAAGACCTGATCAAGGAGCGTAGAGACGTCGTCCGCCTCCACGTGATCAATCTTGACTGTAGCCGGTGTTGCTAGCGCACGGACGTCGTCGTCACCACCCGTCCAGGCTCTCTCTGTGAGTGTAGATGCGCTCGCACTCTCTTCGGTATTCGCGTCGTCGGTGTCGCGTCCCGATCGGGTCTGCGCTGGGAGGGGGCCTCGCTCAACGACAGGATCGAGTGTCGCCACACTCGGCAGTGTAGACGCATCCTCCAACCCCGTCGGTGGACCGTACGGTGGTCGCCCCTCTATCTCGTTCTTCGTGTAGTAGCTGTACGCGTTGACGAGGGTGGCGTCGGGATGACTCTCCTCTACGTCCTGTATCCGTGCTGCCGTATCTTCGCGCGTCCGCGCGGTCATATTAAGGACCGCTATGTCAAGATCTCCAACTTCTTCGAAGTCGTGGAGCTGCTTGCAGACGACGAATCTGCCGGGGGCCGTACCGTCTGAATCTTCGCGAACTTCTCCTTCCCAGACGTACGCGTGGGGAACGACATCGGGGATAGGCGTCGCACTGACGACGTCGCCAGAGACGTCCGAGAGCCCGAATCGAGCTAGCTCCTCTCGAACTTGGCCCTTCATCCCCCACTGTGTCCGAGATCCGGGAGTGTACAGACCGATCTGTCGGTTCACACCGGGGTCAGCCAACTCAAGTACGACCCCGACCAGTACCACGTCATGAGGCCGGTAGTACGGGAGTACGACGGGAACATTCTCTCCCCGTTCAACCGCCTGGACCGTCTCTTCGACAACCCCTCTCCGAACATCACCAAGGGAGAGGTCTTCCCATATCCCGCCGTCTGTCCGGCGTTTGAGATAGAGGTCACTCTCTCCGTCCTCGGCGAAGAACCCAATACGAGGGTCGTCCCGAAGTGCGTCAGTTATGTGCGAAGACTCGGTACCACCCATTTTCGAGAGCCGTCGCCGAGCATCGGATGCAGCTTTCGCGACATCGGTGTTTCCGTCGTCCAGCTCGGCTAGCTTCGGGGGCGGGGGATGGATGCCCATAGATACGATCGCGTCAATCGCCGCGATGACGACGTGTTTGTCGCCCGAGTCAAGCGCACGTATCGCGGTTTCGGCGAGGACGGGGGGGGACGGTAGATAGCCGATCGGCAACCGTGGAGACGACTTCTAAGGCACGGATGCTGTAAGCACCGTCGGGACTTGCTTCGCTCGCAAGCCACTCGGATCGGTCGGCGATCACTTCGGGTGCTCCTTCCGCGACCCGCTGGAGGACGTGCCATCCGTCGTCCTGCTGGAGATAGTCACCACCTGCGTACTCGCACGCTCGACGGGTTATCGACTTCGCGAAGTCGGGGTCCGTTCGAGAGAGTCGTTCGACGGCAGTCAGCAGGTCCGCCCGTTCGTCACTCCGGGCGTCGGCGAGCGCTTCGAAGAGCAGATCAACCACGTGCTGTCGTACCTCAACGTCGGGCTCAAGTGACTCGTGCGCATATAATTTGGCGAACGAGACGACAGTATCCGCCGAGCTCAGTGGTCCCTGTCCCTTGGTGGAGGCGAGCACTAATCGACCGGCGTCCTCAAGCGCCGCACGGCGTGCGTCTATGACGCCTTCAAACTCGTAGGAGACGTCGTGGACGAGTTCACTCACAGAGTCCGGAGAAGCACTACGACCGAGCAACCGATACGCGAGAGAACGATGCTCCGAACCGCCCCACTGGAAGAACGCGTCGACGTCCGTTCGCTTGACATCAAACGTACCCTCTTCGGGACCCGTACCATCTACGACCGCCCGGAGGATGGTAGTTCCGTATCTGACCTTAGCATTCCCATCGGGGTCGTCACTACCAGTGTTCTCAAGGCCGTCAGCGACGTGTGAGACGATGACTGGAACGATCGGTACGACCGACCGAGGGCTTCGGCGGGCGATCCGAGATAGTTGTTCAAGTAGCTGGTATTGAGTGTACGCACTCGATTCGTCTCGTAGCGCGAATGCTACGTCGTCAGCCCACGCGTCAGCAAGCTCCTTCGACAGAGGTTCAACTTTCGAAATCAGTTTGATCCCTCTGGATCGATACTCGTCGGATCGAAGTGCACGCGAGATAGCTTCAATCTGCTCCTCGTCCATCCTACCGTCCCTCATTCCGAAGTCTCTGGGAGAAGCACACAGGTCGAGTGGGTGTCACGTCACCTCTGCTGGAGGAGCGAGCCATCTATAAGCGTTGTGCAGATTTCAGACATCATGTTTAGTTAAACGGGGTCCACCAGACGGGAAAGACTTGCCACCAACACATATACGCTGGCAGGCAAGAAAGAGCATGATGGAAGACATCCCGAATCCAGCAACAGAATCGTACTCAGTTGGTGACCGGGTTGAGATTTATCTCGGTAAGGATGATCTCGATAGCCGATTCCACGGGTTGGTCTGTATCGTTGTAGACGTCACGGAGGACAATCTGAGTGCTGAAACAGGCCGAGAGCTGGATGCGTATTCATACACGCTGAAAGATGCCCAGACCGGCGAAGTACTCGGCGTCTCATTTCGCCATCGAGATCTCGTCCCTGCGGAGAACTCGGAATAGCTGGAGCGAGACGGAAAGTAGTCGCGGCTCTATCCACCGTCTGTGTTTTTGTCGCCCCTGTAGGGGTGCGGGGCGTCCTGAGGGACGTCGCGCGGAATCAGTATGGGACATCGCACTCTCGTTGCCTACGAACGATCAGACGGACAGTACAACCTCCACTACTCGCATCGCGGGGCAAAAAATCTCCAGTTGAAGCAGCTGCTTACGCTGGAGACGCCATTCGGAGAGTACACGAGCGGGAACGAGTGGACGAAACACGTCTACGAATACTTACGAACCGCCTCAGATCGCGGGATTCCCACATCAGAGTGCGGGGAGAGTCAGATACCGACACGAGTCGAGGTTGAGCCGTGTGCTGTTGGCCTCAGCCTCCGGGAGATCCGCCAAGAGTACGTCGACTACCTCGCTCACGAGGCGTTCTACGTCGTGCGCTGTGACGACTGGCAGTTGCGGGTGAGGGCGTATCGCGTGTTCTGGTTCGGGTTGGAGGACGTCGCGACGACGGCGCGCCGTGCGCCAACCGTCGGCCATGGCGCACTCCGGACAGTCACCTGGCGCGACGGCGACCCCACTAACGACGAGTACGTTCGTGGGGAGTTCGACGCGCTGAAAGCCATCGTCGGCGACTTCCTCGACCGCCGCGTCTTCGCGAGTGAGGGGGAGGCGCTCGCGTATCTCGAACGGATGTTCCGTGAGTGGAGTGCCGACGCTGATGTCCACGTCGTGCTGCAGTAGTTTCGATTGCCGGTTGTGCCGAGTGTTTTTGTATGTCTGAGGCCGATACTTGAAGCATAGTGATGGAGCGAACGAAGGCGGATGTCTGGGAGGCGTGGGTTGAGGCGACGGTGCTCTCGGATATTCGCGACGTGGAGACGCCGGATCCCGTCCGGATGATCGACGCCTCCGGGCCGGAACTCGAGATGACTGAGGCATACGATGCATATCGCCTCGGCCGGGGATCTGGGGACTATCTCTACCTGCTCTATCTGCTCGAAGAGCCGGTTGATGGCCCACAGTCGATTCGCCCGGTCTATATCGGCGAAACGGGAAGCGTTGCGAGTCGGCTGCTTGAGCATTTCCGGCGGCTCCGTGATGCGGTGCCGATCGGTGACTGGGAGGATGATGGCTCCTGGGGGAGCTACGGGAAGTACGACCATATCGCCACCGTCTACGAGCAGTCGACGGCGCCACTCTGCGCGTGGGTCGTCGACGTCGACGACATCGAAACGGGCCCGTATGGCTATCCGACGTATCGCCACGAGCTCGAGGGGAAACTGGTGGGGCTCGCGCACTCGTATCCGGGGTTCGATCGTGTCTTGGCGAATCGGGATTTCGTCCCGAATCGCGTCGCACAACGCATGGGCGCGCTTGGGCCGGAATGGGTTGCGTTCGACACGGACGAGCAGAGCGAGGAAGCGATGCTGGCCGGGGAACCGCCGACGCGTGACCGCGATGGGGAGACGAAGGCTGACCTCTGGGAGGCCTGGGTCAGGGAGACGATTCACGCGGAGCTGCAGGACGAATCGCTGGCGGATCCGATCCCACTGTTCGAGACGGACGCGGACTTGACGGTGTCGTTGACCGAGATCGGATCCTCGACGGTGTTCGAGCGGACGGCCGAAATCGACGACCGAATCCGCAGCGAGGGGCGGAAATGCGTCGACGAGGATGGAGTGACCGACGGCCCGAACGGCCTCCTCTATGTACTCTACCAGCTCGCCGACGAAGACGACCCAGGGGTGGGGGATATCGTGCCGCGATATATCGGGAAGGCGGAAGCGTACGGGAAGAAGAACGAGGTGAGCGCGAACTTCGAGGAGATCGCGCAGAATCGCGACGGGACGCGGAGTTTCGCCCGCTGGGGAGACGGAAGTTACTGGCACGTTGGTGAGCTCTCGGAGACAGTGTTCGGGGAGGCATCGAAGAAGCTGAGCTGGGCGAGCGAACTCGTCGAAGACGGCACCCACCAGCTCACAGACGAACTCTACCTCTGGGTGCGCGCGTGGGATCCAGCCGAGTATCCCGGACCATACGGCTATCCAGCCTACCTTGCGGAGGTCGAAGCCCTCCTCATTGGACTCGCCTACGATGCATACCCAGACGCCCTCCTCAACCACAAGGAGATTCCTGAGGACGCACCCGCTAATCGGACGGACTTCGACTTCGAGCCCGCACCGCTCCCCAAGCACTGATCGCTATCTACCCCCCGTTTCAGAGTGGGGCTGAGCCAAGCTGCTCGCTGGGCAGATGCTGATACAAGGGTGAATCAATCAACGGCGAGGGTTCATGGAGGTTCGACGTGCTGAAAGTCGTCAACGGGCGCCGCGATGTGCAGGGTCGTCGCGAACGACGGCGCCGTACGCAGGACTCTTGAGGGGATGTTCCACGAAGGGAGTGCTAATGCGGGATTCACGTCATATCACGGGGATTGCAGTAGGGGGACCCCCCACATTTCATGAGAAGTCAAGGATACACACCCCACCGTGTCCGCATAATATGGGACGAGTTCACAGAGTTGGGTGCCGAAGCACGGGTCCATCCCCTCCACCGTTTCCGGAGCTTTCACCACTCGCAGACTGGAGCAACTACTCGTCGGAAACAGTTATCGACACCACAACCAACCGGAGATGGGGCTGTAGCCCCTCAAAGCCCGTCCGAAGGGCAAGAGAGACTCATGAAATCTGGGGGGTGCCACCCTCGTATTTCGTGAGTCTCTGCGAGAAGGTCACGTCGACGACTGGGGAGGACTGCTGCCGGTCAGTGGAGCACCCAATCTGGCGGATACAACGAATCTGTGAGAGCGCGCCATCGCGTTAACCAACAGTACGAGCAGTAATGCGCGGAGTGTTGGTTAAGCTGGGAGCAAGAGTGGTGGTTCCAGTGCCACTACCCCCGGGTGGTGTTTCCAGTGGGGAGTAGAATTTCCAGTGCAAAAATCCGCGAGTCTCAGTCGACGTGTCTCAACGTACGCTTCGCGGGGCGATCTCTGAGACAGGGATCGACGGCGCGCTATGGATAAGTAGGGGACCCCAGATTGCACGAGTTAGCGACCGAGCGACTGTCGCCACAGAACTAGAGAGACCGTCCCCTGAAGCACTCGAAACGACCCCTCTGTATTCCATAGACGGCGTTCTTAGCGGTCAAAGAGCGTGTATATCGCTATATTCCGAGATGGGGGAGACAGAGGTCGTTTCGAGTGTTAGGCTGGGGTTGATTCGATTGCGTGAGCGACACCTGCAAGCACCAGGCAGGCATGAGTCGGCTAGTCATGAATCCGATTCCGGAGCTGGCCGCGATTGACCTGGTCACGAATTGCCGCAACGTATGCTTCGGTGATGGTGTCATCGCAGTCGTGTTTTGTGTTGCCGCCTGCTAGTTGATTGCTCGGCGAGCACTCGTTGTCTTTCGCGGCGACAGAGGACCCCCCAGATTGCACGAGTTAGCGAACCCCTATTAGATTAGCTGAAGTGGCGTTTCCAGTGGGGAGTGGTATTTCTTGTTGAGTAGTTAACTACTGTGGGGGGCGAGAAATACGCTGACCGGCCGGTGAAGGAGCAGTATATCCGGGAGGTGGAGGAAAAGAGGAATCAGGGGGAGGGAGAGAGTACTATTTCCGGTGCAGCGGAAGACCGCTAGTGGCGAGAATAGCGGAGTACAGACAGCCCAGAGGGCTGTATTCAAAATCGTGATACGGGTACGCTGTTCTACTGACGAATAACCGGCTAGGGCTCTACAGAACCTAACGGGAACTATTCCCAGAGGTCGCCGGTGCGGCCGTCGTGTCGGAGGACATCGCGAGCAAGGTCAGGGCGGATGCTGAATTCGTATTCGTAGTAGCTGCCGCCGTTCGGGCCTTCGTTTTGTTCGTTGACGTCGAGGAAGCCCTTGAGGGTGAGTTGGCTGAGGTTGTCGTGGATGGTGCGGTCGGAGACGACGTCCGCACCAAGTTGCTTCGCTGCGATCGAGTAGCGCTCGTAGATCTTGGAGCGCTTCGCGGGCGTCTTCCCGTCGTCGTCGAGCATGAGGAGGCCGTAGAGCGCAATTTTCGCCTGGGTAGGGAGCTTGGAGAGTTCGCTTTGGACTTTATCGCGTTCAACCAGATCGTCAGCCTGTCGGATGTGGTCTTCAGTGACCTCGTCAGCACCCTCATCGCGAGCGAGGTCGCCAGCCTTGTAGAGACGCTTCAATGCCTGCCGTGCACTCCCATACTTTTGGGCGGTTTGGGCAGCGCAGAGAGGGATGACGTCGCCGCTGAGCACGTCGTCGCGGAAGGCGTCCTGGGAGCGTTGGGTGAGGATTTTGCGGAGTTGGTTCGCGTCATAGGGCGGGAAGTGAATCTCCTCGTCGCAGAGGCTATCTGTGACGCGCGCACTGAGGCTCTCCCGGAACGTAAAGTCGTTCGAGATACCGATAACGCCAACCCAGGTACTCTCGACATTCCCGTTATCGTTGGCGCGTGGGAGTTCGTAGAGGAGGTTGTCATCACTGCCGATCGCGTCGATTTCGTCGAGAACAATGAGGCAGTGGGTAGCATTGAGCTCCTCAAGGTGCGTCCAGAGTTTGTTGTAGACGTCGCTGGCGGGGTGGCCAGTGGAGTTAATCTCCTCGTGTGGGTCGCGGAATTCGTTTACAAGATTGACAGCAACCTGGTAGCTGGACCCCATCGACTTGCAGACGAGGTTGACGGTATGGAGGTCAAGATGGTCGTAGTCGGCTTGGTCCTGGCGGAGGCGGTCGAGAACCATTCGGGTGGCAAGGGTTTTTCCGACGCCGGTTTCGCCGTAGAGGAAGATGTTCTTGGGTTGGGCGCCGTTGATGACTGGACGAAGGGCGCTTTGGTAGGCGGCGAGTTCCTCGTCGCGTTCAAGGAGTTCGTCGGGCCGGTAGCTGTCTCGGAGCGCGGTTTCGTTCTTGAAGATGGTATTGTCGGGTGCGAACGGTGCGAGCCCCATTGGTGGTGACATGGGACAGGAGTTACTTAAACACCCATGCTTCATAAGAGTCGCGAGTCTCACGAGAGTTAGCGGTATATAAAACAGAGACACACCACTTTTCACGAGTGTTGGAGCTACAAGAGTAGAGCAGCCTACGACAACCCATTGAATGGGAAAAGAATAAGTAGAGAGTGCAGAAACAGTATCCGTAGTGGGTAGAAATAAGATTATTTCTGTCTAGTCTCTTTCTAGGAGAACCTTGTATCTTGTTTCGCCCCGGCCCTTGATCATGGAAACTCTCGTGAAAAGTGGTGTGTCTCTCCCCCTCTGGAGTCCATAACAACTCTCGTGAAATCTGGTGTCTCCCTACCAGCCACCGCTATGCCATTCGCCCACAAACACTCGTGAAAAGTGGTGTGTGGGAGGTGCCGGCCACGGAAGTCACTGGACTATATCCGCCTCGAGTGCATCGAACCAGCTAGGAGGGGGAGCGCGCTTCGCGCCCACTGTCACACGCTCCAACATCGGCTAGCCCCTCCTCTGGCCGCGTCCCCGCTCCCAAGGGGGCCTAACACATGATTCGCTTACTCAAGCGAGTGCTCTCGCCCACAGCACAACCGGAGAGAGTCGTGGAGTGCCGGCGCTGCGGTGCGACCGTTGATCCTTCGACTAACGAATGCCCTGTCTGCGGGAGCACCGAAATCATCTGCCACCGTATCTCCTGACACGACGCTACTGTACGTGAGTTAACTCCGGAACCAGTGGAGGGCCCGCTTCGATTAACCAACACTGAACTAGGAACACCGCCATGTGTTGGTTAAGATCGGTGTCGTTCCGCACAACGGGTGGTTGACAGCACCGGATAGTTACCGGTTAGCGGCCGAATTAGGCGATAATGGCTGGGTCGTCGAAGGAGAGTCCGCGTCCGGGGGAGATTCGGCTGTGGCGTGAGGACGACTGGTGGATCGCGACGGACGTCGAGACCGGCGTCACGACCCAAGGAAAGTCACGAGTAGACGCCCTCGAGAATCTCGATGAGGCAGTCGCGCTCCACAAGGGCGAGATCGGCCACGAACCGACCGATGCGGAACTCCGCGAGCTGGGGATCGACCCCGAGGCGACCACAACTCGCGACACCGACCGTCCCGACTTCCTCAAGTAGACGGAATATTCCGCCTAGAGGAATATTTATCCCGTCTGATTGCGTTGGGAGTAGTATGAAGAAACCGCGTGAGGAGTTGCAAGCCGACGCGGCGGAGCAGCGGAACGCTCCGAACTTCGATGCGCTCACACCACCCGAGGACGTCGTCCGCGGAGGACGGACGCGCGACGACTTCTTTGATGCGATCCTGACTCTTGATAGCCCGACGACCGTCGAGGAGGTCGCGGAGCGTGCCGAGCATGGTGTGGATGCCGCACGTGAGTACTTGGAGTGGTTCGAGCGCATGGGCGTCGTCACGCGGGTGACGGAGGCGCCGGCGACGTACGAGCGCAACGAGGCATATCTCCAGTGGCGGCGCATACAGCACCTCCAAGAGGAGTACTCGCAGGACGAACTGCTCGAGTTTCTCCAGACTGCGACGGCCCGCGATGAGTCGTACGCGACCGAGTTCGACGTCGACACACCCGAGGACGTCTCGATCACGGCGTACGCACGGGAACACGACCAACGGGTGGAGGACGTCTGGGAGGACGTCTCTTTCTGGATGACGACGCGACGGCGGATCGCACTCCTCGAACGCGCGCTCACTGGTGTGGACGACGGTGCTGCTGGCCAGCAGTCGCCGGCATGAGCGACGGTGGCGAGACGCCCGAGCTCGACGTCGGTGATGGTGCACCGGTCGATTTCGAACGGCTCTCGATCATCGCTGAGCGTCTCGGAAACGATGCTCGCTTCGCTCGAATTGAGGAGTCGCCGCCGACCGCACCAGAGCGGCTCGTCTGTGTCTTCGATTCCGCGCTCTACCCAGTACAGGTTAACGAGGCACGTCTCGACATCGTCTGGTTTGAGAATGGAACGTTCTCCATTCACTACCACGAAAGCCATGCCGAGAGCGAGTTTGACCATCGGTGGGACCGGCATCCCTCGACGCACAACGCGTTAGATCACATTCACCCAGGGCCGGACGCGCCGACGCCGGGGGAGGATACCAGCCATCCCGCTGACTGGCGGGACGTTCTTGCAGCAGTCTTAAGCGAAGTTGAGGACCGCCAGCGTGGCTTCTGGACCGACTAGCTGACTCCACAGTCTGTTTGTCACCCCCAGAGAGGGGTGAGGAGTTCGGCGGACCGACGCGCTCCCCGGATACCTCGTGATCAGGATGGCTTCGAGAGAGATCTACGCGAACGGTTTCGACGAGGACGTCCAGACTGACAATCAGACGAACGGCTGCCCGGAATGCGGTGGGCGAGTGGCGACGAACACGGTGGAGACAGTCTGCGAGGCGTGCGGACTCGTCCTGGAAGAACACGCAATCGACCATAGCGGGGAGCCGGTGTACGAGGAGGAGACCGAGCGAACAGGTGCTCCATTGACGACATCGCGCCACGACCGAGGACTCTCGACGACGATCGGGCGGAAACGCGACGGGAAGGGGAATGCGCTCTCGGCGAAGAAGCGCCGGCAGCTCGGCCGACTACGTCGCGAGCAGAAACGGGGGCGGTTCCGTTCCAAACAGGAGCGAAACCTGAGCCACGGACTTGGAGAGGTACAGCGAGTCGCGATCGTGCTCGACGTCGACGACACGCTCCAGGAGCAGGCGTGCCAGCTCTTCCGCAGCGCCCACTCCGAGGGACTCCTCCCAGGGCGGTCGATCGAGGCGGTGGCGGCAGCGAGCGTCTACGCCGCCTGCCGATGCAACGGCCGCTCACTCCCACTCGCGGACGTCGTTGAGGCCGCACGTGTTGGGGAGAATCGTGTGACCAACGCCTACGCGACCCTGAACAAAGAGCTCGGACTGCCGGCCCAGCCGGTGCAGCCACACGCGTACCTCCCACGTCTCGCCTCCGACCTCGATGTCCCCGACAGCGTCCGGCGACAGGCGCGGATGTTCGCAGAACGCGCCGAGGCCGAATCTCTCGCGCGGGGCGCATCACCACCGGGGTTCGCTGCGGCCTGCCTCTATCACGTAGCGCAGGAGACCGAGTACCGGCTCACACAGGCTGCAGTCGCGGACGTCGCGGGCGTCACGACGACGACGATTCGGACGCATCGCGAGACGCTCCGCAGCGAACTCCAGTAGTCCGAATCTACTTCTGTAGTTAGGCGGGGAGAATACTGCGTCAAGGCGTAGAAGCAGCCAAATACGAATAGAGCGAACAAGGGGAGCAACAATGCTCCCGGAAGAGTTCCCCGCAGATCACGAGAAGTTCGTGACGTGGCAGACGGAGTGCTGGAAGTGTGGTGAGGACACGCCGGTTGTGTGGCCCCGCAACGACCATCTGGATACGCCACTCGGAGCATTGCTCGCGGAGTATGAAACGCCAGTCGAGCGAGTATATAGTAGGACTCTTGAGAAGCGAGTCTGGGGCAACGTCTGCCAGCACTGTCACGCCTACCAAGGGAATCACTATCTCCAACAGGAGGCCGCGGAGATCCAGCCCCCACACGTCGACTGCCCAAACTGCGGAGAAAAACACGAGTGGTACCCCGATGAGGGGTTTGGAGCGGCGTTCGGGCAGGGCTGGGTGAACTGTCCCGAGTACGGTGACGTCCCGGTCGGTGACCCGCGAGAATAGGGCACCGACCGAGAACACAGAACACGAACCCAACTTGCAATCAGACCACCACCGGCCCAGATATATCTGTAGAGGCGAGCGAACAGATCGTGTGACGCGAGACCCTGATCGCCGTCGCGACGAGGACGCATTTCGGCCCAGAGGCGAAGCAACCCGAGAGCCAGATCACGTCCTCGAACAAGACGAGGAGCCACGCGACCAGTTGGCGAGTACTGACTATCCTGGGTCTGTACAGGCATCGTCGACGTGTCCGGAGTGTGGCCCGTCTGTCCCACCGACGAGTGAGCGGTGTGCGTCGTGTCGCCGTGAACACGCGGCGTCGAAGACACCGATTCAACAGGGGGAGGAGACAGAACTGGAGTTCCTCCATCTCGTCTTCACGCTCGTCCCAGCACGAACGGAGTACGCAGCGCTCGCGAAGGGGACCGCCGCACACTCACTCCTCGTCACAAAAGGCGACACCGCAATCCACGAGTGCGAACTCGTCGCGGATGGTGATGGCTCGCCGTCGCGAACGCTCACCAACCACTGGGGCAGCCTTCCCGACGTCGTCCAAGTGGAGAGTGACGTCGGCGAGCGCCTGCTTCACCAAGCGTGTGACCGCACACAGTGGGAGGATGATGCAGACTCGGGCGGACACCCGACCTACCTCTACGATCATGCCGGGGACGCGATCAACTCGCGGCAGCGACTCACCGCAGTGCGTGAGCAAGCAGCGGACCCCCTCTGGCTCGTCCCCGCGCTCGCACTCCAACAGCCGTCGCGTCCCGACGACACAGGACAGCGGTCGTCCGCGACGCCGACACGGCAGACACTCATGTGTCGACGCTGCGAGCGTGAAACCCGGCATCGCTTCCACGGCACCGAAACCAGTCCCGCCGACCAGTGGGCCGGGCAGCCTATCTGGGACTGTCGAGTCTGTGGGACATCACGCCACGGTCCGAACCCATCGTAACCCGGAGCGCAGATAGACCGTTATCCTTCCTGCTGCGATATATTAGATGAAACAACCGTTAGGTGGGTCTGCGATTGTATCGGGACGCAGGGTCTACTGAACATGCGGTTCCAGTGGACTTATTGACTTACATTCAAGTTCTTGAATTATGGTGGTAAGTCTGGCTGCGTACGTTCATGCATCACTCACTACTGATACCCACGAGTTCAGCGGCGGATTTGCATTTCTTCTTTTTATCGCAGATTTATTCATTGCGAGCGCTATCGCTCCGAACATTCCAGCAGCCGCCTGACAAACCGAGAGATTAGTCGCCTGTATTGACCGAATCGGGAGTGTGGATAATTCCAGCGCGACGAGGCCGAACCAGACTGTATATCTACTGTCGAAAAGACTATTCGAATGTATAATGAAAGTGCCAGTATGGGAAAGAATAATGGAAGTGATGGTATGAGAGAAAAGGTTGTGGCATTTCTTGCAGAGTGGCAGATGGGAGCTATCCTTCTACTCGGCTCGGCTATTGTCGGATTTGTTTTCGGCGCTGTTGTGGGGGCGATGTGGTCTGGATTTCTCGGATTAGTTATCTTCTTTATTAGTGCAATACTGGCATTTTCTCTATTCTCGTACTTACTCTACGGCCGTTAAGTTAGACCTCTCTATCTAACGCTCAACGTCGCACCAGCAGGAGTACGACGACGACAGCGAGACACTCCAGATGTCGAGTGTAAATCGCCCCCATCACGAGAGAGATATCCTGTATCCTGCGGTAGTCTCTGAGAGGTTTATCGTGCGGAGAGGGGTGACGCGCACCCGAGGGGGCGTGCGTCGGACTCGAAGATGCACATGCTCATCTACGCGCTGGTAGAGGCATCGACGCGCGACGAAGCACTGGCAGCAGGCATATCTGCGTTCGACCGACTGGTCGGCGCCGCCCCAGACGCCGACGCCGTGTTCGACTACTACGTGACGTTTGACGAGACGGACGTCACCGGGGCGGGCCAGGCACGGTGGGGTGAGCGGCCGGCCGCGACGCCGGTCGAGTCGAACGCCGGCCAAGACCTCTTGGAGGCTGGCTGGGAGGCGACCATCGAGGCGTTCGAGCAGAATCTCGCGGCTGTTCGCGAGGGCTTGGACGAACTCGACGACGAGGCAATCATGCGTGACGAGGACCTCGTCCGGCACGCCTGCCACAACCTTGGTGCCTATCGTGGGCCGTCAGTCGTCCTCTACGACGAACACGGACAGGGGATTCGGGACCGAGACCGGCTCAACACGATTCTCGGCGGCGCCGAGTCGTGCTGGATCGTCCCCGCCGACGTCCACTACTGACGATGGCGGGCTACACGACTCGTCGACGGCCGCCGTGGCAGAAGCCGATCCCGAAAACCGCCTTCGGCTACTGTACGAGCTGTCGGGAGGTCCCGGCGGACCCGGTCTACGCCGCACAGGGTGATCAGCGCTGTGCGGACTGCTACTTCGAGAACGAACTCTCGAGAACGAGCGACGTGTAGACACCCCGTATGCAAAGTGTAAATATCCACCTGGATGGCGCTTTACGATCTCTTAGACAGATTTGGAAGTTTGGATGACGGAGTGTTAACCAACATCTGAGAGCGGGAATAGGGCAGTGTTGGTTAAACTGGCCGGGCCGCGACCGCCGTCGTGTTTGTCGCCCCCGAGAGGGGTGCGGGAGTGCCTGAGTGGTGCTCTCGAACCGAACGATGAGTGGAACTTTCGACGACCACGCGACGGCACAGACCACACATCACCAGGGCGAGATTCGCTACGTCGGCTCCCGGGAGCAGGGCGAGACGGTCGTGACGACGCACCCCGGTGGGGAGCGCCTCACACCGGAGCGCAGCCTCCAGATCGCCCGGCATAGTCCGAGCGGATTCGCCGTCGGCTATCGCGGCAGCGGCCCGGCACAGCTCGCACTCGCCGTCCTCCTCAACTACACGGACAACGCAGCGCTCGCCCGCGAACACTATCAGACGTTCAAAGATGAGGTCATCAGCCAACTCGAGTACGGCGCCGATGGCACCTGGACGCTCACCGACGCCGATATCGAACACGTCCTCCACGACGACGTCGCACCGACTGCCTAGCCATCTCTCACACCAACGATGTCCGATACGACTGACTCTTCGAGCGACGCACGCGCCGAACAGCCGACTGAAACCCAGCACGTCGAACGTACCGACGTCGGCGTCTCGATCACCGTCCAACTCAAACGCGGCTCCGGAACACGCGACGAGGACAAGATCAAGGGCAAAGTGAAAGCCGAGACACTCGACGACGCCCAAGAAGACATGGACGTCCTTCGGGAGTATCTGCACCGGGTCGCCGAGGACGCACGCCAAATCCAACCCGAGGCTGAAACCGAGTAGGAACGCTACTGGAAGCTCTCGATATCGGTTTGTCGACGCCGGGAGCGGGCGAGGCGTCCATCATGCCCAACCGAGAAAGCGAGAATACGAGTACGCTCACGCCCGAACAGCGACTTACGCCAGCGAGCTCCGACGTCCTCCGCGCCTGTATCGTAACGATTCCCGACGTCGAGACCGTCCAAGAGTGTGTCGCGTACGAGAACGCGCATCAGAATCGCGAGCCCATCCTCCACTTACTCGCGCAACAAGCCGCGAAAGTCCGCGACGAGAGCTAGATAGTCGGCGCCTCAGTGTGTGGCCCGACGAGACGTTTATCGAGCCACCCGAGAGGGTGGAGGCATTCAGTGATGAGCGATACACCAAACCCAGAGATTCACCATCAAGCAGCGTTCAGTGACGATGGCGGGCTTGAAGTCCAGGAGTCGAGCGTCGAAACGTCTCTCGAGGATTTTGGCGCCGATGTCGACCATCGCGATCGCGAATCACGACGCGATCGACCCAAGGCTAGTGAGTTCGGCGTCGACGACCGCCCCGAAGTACAGGACTCCAGTGAGGATGACGAGCAGGCCGCGCTCTTCCCCGATACCCCCGAAGACCAGCAGACACTCACCGGCGAAAACGCCGCAACACGCTGCCTCTTCCACGACTAGCTGCGACTACCCGACATGGACAGTTAGTGAGAGGGAGAAAAGCTACTCGCTGAGCGCGTCGGCAATCGCTTCGAGTTCGCCCTTCCGGAACGCCCGACCGATCTCATTCGTCGCATCGTCGTCGCGTTCATCGATCCTCGCGAGGATACCGGCGCGCATCTGTGCTGTCGGCGGCAGCGAGTTGGTGTCGATCTCGTAGCCGACGGCATCGCAAATGGCGGCGAGGTCCTCTTTCGTGAACGTCGCCGAAATCTCGCGCTCGAAGCGGCCCGTGGCGACCCGGATCTCGTTTCGGAGGTCGTCGACGGTCTTAGCCATACCGTACGCTCGGGAGAGAACGCCGTGTAGATTCTGGTTCCATGTCGGCGGCCAGGAGAACAGCGCCAGCAATCCCGTCTCAGCAACAGCATCGAGTGATGAGTCCTGACGGCCGACTCGAAAAAGCAGTGACGTCGGTCGGGACACAGCGCCAGAGTTTGTTGGCCCCGGGAGGGGTGCGGGCGCGCCCACGCGGCGCGTCGTCGCGACCAAATCCATGAGTGACGCACAATCGGAGTCAGCGGTCGCGTTCGAGGATTCGAGCTCGCGAAGTGAATCGATGACCGAAACGATCGAGGCGTGGGTCGAGGACCTCATCACACACGTCGAGGAGGCACGTGAGAGTGAAGCGTTCCAAGAGTGGCTGGATGTCCAGAGTCGGTTCCACGACTACTCCTACCGGAACACCCTCTTAATCACCCTCCAGTGTCCGGAGGCAACGAAGGTGGCAGGCTACCGAGCGTGGCAAGAGGAGTTCGACCGATACGTCCAGGAGGGCGAGAGCGCCATCTGGATCTGGGCACCCATCATCACCACGCAATGCCCAGAGTGCGGGAACTCGCCGAGCTACCACGAACAAAGCGACTGTGCGTACGACGAGACGCCACCGGAGGAGTGGTCGGAGGGACTCGTCGGCTTTCGGCCGGCATCGGTCTTCGATGTCTCACAGACCGAGGGCGAGCCACTCCCCGAACTCGAGACGGCGGCGACCGGCGACGCCGGCGACCTCGTCACCGTCCTCGAAGACGCAGCTTCGGAACTCGACGTCGAGGTGCGTCTCGTCGACGCCGACGAGTGGATCCATGGGCAGGCAGAAGGTATCTGCAAGCCACGTCAGTCAGACGAATCACCACTCGTTGCGGTTCGTGACCGGGCGAACGAGGCGGATCTCGCGGTGACGCTCGTCCACGAACTCGCACACGCCCTCCTCCATGGCGCCATCAGCGACCCACTGGCGCGCTCCGAGCAGGAACTCGAAGCCGAGGCCGTCGCGTACATCGTCGGCCGACACTATGGCCTCGACACGAGTAATTCGTCGTTCTACCTCGCCGCCTGGGCCGGCGACGACCCGGAGGCAATCCGAGAGCGACTCGGCCGAATCAGCCGAACGGCTGAGCAACTCATCGACGTCGTCGATTCAAAGACCGCATAGCGATCCGAATTCTCCACACCAAGAGGCGGCCAATTCAGTAAACTATCCAATAGTAATGGAAGCGAAAGCCGGTGTGATGGCAATTTTCCTACTTGAGGCGGCTGTATCCGATACGCTAATATATAGACAAGTCCAAATGGGGATAGTGAACGATCTCACTGGCTTCCAGCGCGACCTGCTCTACGTCATCGCGGGGCTGGACGAGCAGCACGGCCTCGCAATCAAGGACGAACTCGAAACGTACTACGAGACCGAAGTCCACCATGGCCGTCTCTATCCGAACCTCGATGAGCTCGTTGAGAAGGGTCTCGTCGACAAGGGGAAGATCGACGAACGCACCAACTCCTACGCGCTCACGCGACGTGGCCGACGCGAGCTCGAAGCACGCCGCGAGTGGGAAAACCAGTACGTCGACCTGTAGAGACACGAATTAGCGGCACGGGCCACTCTGAACCGCTCTACTCGGAGGGTCCCGCGATCTCGAGCTGATCGACCAGTTCTTCAATTTCCGCAGTCTCGTCGATAGCGGAGAGCCAGCGCTCAGGAAGCGACGACGCACCGAAGCGCGCGCCGGCGACTGCACCGGCGATCGCGCCGATAGTGTCGGTGTCACCACCGCGATTGACAGCAGTCACGATTGCCTCCTCAGCACTACTGGTGTGCAGGCCGTCGTGTAGCGCTGTTTGCAGGGAATGGACGACGTATCCGGACGTTTCCAGTGACGCAGGGCGGTCGCCGCGGGCGATCGGTTCGAATGCAGCCATGAGTTCGTCTGGTGCGTCCGCACCAACGTCGTCGAGCGCGTCGCCAAGCGGTGTGTCAACATCATGGAGCAGACCCGCGATGGTGAGAGTGAGAATCGCGCAGCCGTAGGTGCATCGCGGATCGGCGTGCGTGATCTGCGAGGACTGCCGGCTCACCGTAACGAGTTGCGCCCGATCTTCCATGTAGGGAAGCGCGAGCGGTGGACACCGCATCACACTGCCGTTCCCCGCGTTCTGGCCTTCTGGACTCTGCGCCCAGACCTGCTGGCCGGCCTCATCCCACGCGTCACCATGCTTGAGGCGGCTGAGCGAACGCATCGTCATCCGACCGATATCGAACGGGCCACTGTCGTACCACGCGACGAACTGCTCCGCGATATCCGCCGGATCGAACGTCTGTTGGTCGACGAGGCTGTGCGCGATGCAGAGTGCCTGCTCGGTGTCGTCAGTGATCGTGCCAGCAGGCTGATTCCACGTGCCGTGCCCGACCATCTCGTCGAGACGACCGTGCTCGGCAACGATATTCGACGCCGAGGCGAACTCAACCGGCCGGCCAAGCGCATCACCACATGCAAGCCCGAGAAATACACCACGAGCTCTATCTGCGTCCATACGTCACCAAGGACGACCGCTGAGAAAAGTGTAGGGTCGCGGTCACTCCTCAGGTTTCGTACCCGTGCGGAGGTTCTCTCGGTACGCTGCCCACGCCTGGTACATCTCCACCTTCTCGTCCTCCGTCATCGTGTCGTGCTCGTCGTCGTCGTAGAACGGCAGTTCGTCCTTATCGGGCATCGCCATGATCCGCCCGAGTGGGTACAGTTGCTCGTCGTAGTGTTCCAGCACCCACTCTTCGCCGTGCTCCGCGACGGCTTGCTGGATGTATGGTGCCGCTTCGGGATACTGCTCCGCGAGTTGGTCGGGCATGGTGTGGTCGTCTGCTACGCGTTCGTGTATTCGGCGAGCGAGTGATTAGGACTATCGACGGTCCACTTGCCGATCTGGATGAACTCGTAGGAGTCGATGGGGGCGTCGAGCGCGTCGGCAAGCTCTGATCGGACATCCAAGGGGAGGTCGGCAACGGGAATGGCGGTGAGAGGACGCTGAGTGAGGCTGTAACTGCTCGCTAGACTCGTCGGTACGATGACGATGACGTTCTCACTCTCGACGTCGCCGAGCGCGAGTTCGGCGTCGCGATGTTGGAACACCGTTCCGTCGAGTTCGTCGACTGGGAAGAGCACCTTCGCGTCCCCGTGGTCGATACTCGCCCCCGACCGCCCGAAATGTCCCTTGGGCATAATCAAGTGATAATATATGTCTCATATGCATTAGTCTTATGGTGGAACAGACAGATCCGGCCGCGGCACACGACCCCCAGCGTTGAGTAGCCTGGTCGAGAACCTCACAGTATGCCTCGCGATCTCTACGACTGTACTGCAGCGGAACTCGCCACCAAGCCCGTCGAACACCTCCCCCACGACACGTCGCCGAGTGACGCCGCCGAGTGGCTCACAGAGAATGGCTACGACGCCGCACCCGTCTACCGAGACAGCGACCCCGTCGGGTTCATCCACGAAGACGACGTCACCACTGACACCACAGGCGATACGCTTGACGCCTACCTCACGCCGCTCACAATTACTCACATGATCAGCGGGGACGCGGCCTTCCCTGCCGTCCTCGCCGCCCTCATCGAGCACTCCGCCTACTTCCTTGGTGGCCACAATCACGTCAGCGGCGTCCTCACCCGCGCCGACCTCAACACTGCCCCCGCCCGCATGTACTTGTTCGACCGCATCACCTACCTCGAAGAACACCTCCGCAAACTCGTCCTCATGGAGGCACCCGACTGGAAGCGGACATCCGTCACCGTCAGCGAAATCGAGGCGATCGAAGAGCGCTACGAGGACGCCCAAGCCGCGAATGTCGCCCTTGAGGAGATCCACTACGCGCAGTTCTCGACTCTCGAAACTATCGTCACCGACGTCGAGGCCTGCTGGCAGGCGTGTGGCTTCTCACGAGATGAAACCGCGGATGCGCGACTCCACGACGTCACCGAACTCCGCAACGACGTCGCACACGCCAACCTCCTCGTCGAAAACACCGACAGTGACCGCTTTCTCAGCAGTGGCCGCACAACTGAGAATCTCCATGACACTCTCCAAACGATCACCGAGGTACTCGCGTCTCTCCAAGACGCTGGCTACGACCCGGACCCAACCGCAGCACGACGCACGGAACAGCAAGTCGGTCCTGACACGCGACCATAGACGCTCCTAACGAGGCTGTTGCCATGTGGCCTCACAGAGTAGCCACAACGCGCCGGCATCTTAACCAACATATAGGGATAGGATCTGCGTCTTGTTGGTTAAGGTTTGTCGGCGCCCGCGAGGGGCGGGGCGCACAGACCCCGGTTTTCGAACGATGCCCGAACACGATCTCGAGACGCTCCTTGAGGAAGCGGTGCACGTCGCGAACGACTACCTGGCGGTCGCGAGCGGCGTCGATGACTCGCTCCACGAATACCTGCGGTACGCCGTCCTCCGACTCCTCGAAGGCGACGCCGACCAGCGCTCATCGGCAGTCGACGTGACCGTCGGGTACGGGAGGGACGCGGCGATGGCGGACACCTGGCGCTCAACAGTCCCCTGGTGGGACGAAATGCCCGCCCGGGAGGACTGCACGCGGTTCCGCGTCTTCTACCCCGACGACGTCGCACACGTCCCGAGAGCAGTCAGTGACGTGATGGGTGCGCTCGGCGCCTGGCGCGTCTGGTCGGGTGACGCCGTCGACATCGGCGCCTACAACCACCGAGGTCGTCGCGAAGTCCACTACTGCTGGCCACTCGGCCACCCCGTCGAGGACCAACTCGACGAGCGCCTCGAACGAGACACACAGGCCGTTGCGCCCGACGGTGGTTGTGCGGGCGACGTCCGAGCTCGCGAAGCCGTGAGCGACCAAGCGCAGACGGGAGGCCTCGAAGCCCGAACGCAGCGCGCGATCGACGAGGAGATGGACGTCTCCCTCCTTGCGAAGGGCGGCCAGTACGAGGTTCGCTCAGCCTCGGGAAGCATCTACGACGTCGACATCATCGCCGAGACGTGTACCTGTCCGGACTACCAGAAGCGAGAACCTGACGGCGGTTGCAAGCACCTCCGTCGCGTCGACCACGAAATCAAGCACGGACGAGTCCCGCGGCCGGATGGTCGCCTTCCAGTGTAGTCGTCGTTAAGTGATGGCCGTTTTCCACCCCCTCCCCGTTTGCAAAGTGAGCTAGCGAAAGAGAACGAGCGATAGATAGCCCGATTCTGCTGTAACCAGGGAACCCGCAAGAATGAACCTTGAAAACCGGCTGAAGCGACCCTAGATAGGAGAAGGATTTATGTATTTACTAGATGTACCACACCCGTAGTGCAGTACGCGATATATTCTTCTAATAACTGCTAGTCATATCCAGATGGTGTTCAGCTCTGTTTTGGCCACCACTTCTTCTTATTTCCTGGCTCACTTTGCAAACGGGGCGGGGGTATTCGCTCTAACTCTGCAAACCGTCGAAAGGGTTATTGCAAAGTGAGATGATATCCTGTGTATGCCTGATGAGTCGGGGCCACTCTCCATCTCGGAACAGTTAGCCGGAGACTATCACTCCGTTTTCCAGAATCAGTACCTCACAAA
>NZ_BATA01000014.1 GCF_000474235.1 Halarchaeum acidiphilum MH1-52-1 | reverse complement strand
CGTGAGCCGCGTGACGTCGAATAGACGAAGCGCGACGCCCGAGCGGTAAGCGTTTCCCCCCTCCCGGTCGTACGTCCGCGCAGTGAGACGTTTCTCGTCCGACTACCTGACGGACACTCGTCGCGGGATGTGGGCCGATCGATCGGCGCTCGCGCCCCTCGCCCTCGATTCGCGGACGCGGATCCTCGACGTGGGCTGTGGTACGGGCGAGCTGACGCGCGTCCTCCGCGAGGAGACGGACGGCGAGGTCGTGGCCCTCGACGCCGATCGCGCACTCCTCGACGAGGCCGACGCCGACTACCGCGCGCTCGGCGACGCGACGCGTCTGCCCTTTTGCGACGACGCCTTCGACCTCGTGGTCTGTCAGGCGCTCCTGATCAACCTCCCCGACCCGCGCGTCGCGATCGAGGAGTTCGCGCGCGTCTCGTCCGATCGCGTCGCCTGCGTCGAACCCGATAACGCCGCGGTGACGGTCGAGTCGAGCGTCGAGGCGGAGTCCCCGCTGGCGAAACGCGCACGCGACACGTACATCGCGGGCGTCGAAACGGACGTCACGCTCGGATCGAGCGCGGCCGCGCTCTTCCGCGAGATCGGTCTCGCGGACGTCGAGAGCCGCCGCTACGAGCACGAGCGCGTCGTCGAACCGCCGTACGACGAGGCGGCCCTCGAAGCCGCGAAGGCGAAGGCCGCGGGCACGCGTATCGCGGAGCAGGCGCCGACGCTCCGGCGCGGCGGTCTCTCCCCCGAGGCCGTGGACGAACTCAAAAACGAGTGGCGAGCGATGGGTCGCGACGTCGTCGAGGCGATGGCCGCGGGGACGTACGAGCGCCGCGCCGTCGTCCCCTTCTACGTCGTCGCTGGACAGGTCGATGCGGTGGGTGAGTCAGGCGAATCGGGCGAGTCGGACGCGGCCAGCGAGTCGGACGCTGCGGGCGAAAAACGCGACTAGACGACGTCGCCGCGCACCGTCGCGCCCTCCTGCTCGGCCTCGTGGGCGCGCATCGCCGCGGCGGCGTCTGCGGCCTCGCTCTCGTCGAAGCCGAGCATCGTCAACGCCTCCGGCAGCGTCGGGAAGGCGAGTGCGCTCTCGCGGAGCTTCTCCAGTGCGCCGTCGTCGCGGCGCCCCTCGGCGTAGAGGCAGACGCCGCGCGGGTCGATGACCTGCTCGTAGCGCTCGCGCGCTCGCGCGCCGTCCGCGCGCTGGGTGACGTTGCGCTCGAAGCCCGTGTTGCACACCTCAAGATGAACGGGTTCGTCCTCGGGGAGGAGCTGTGCGGCGAGGCACTTCTCCGGTGCGACGTACCCGCTGTCGTCGGTGCGCACCCACTCGGGGTGCGCGCGGGCCCACGCCGCATCGACGGTCCGGCCGATCCCCTCCACGCCGTACTCGGCGTCGAGATCCGGCGCGGGCTCGCCGCCGAGCAGGAGGTCCTTCGTGACGTAGACGTCGAGGCGCGTGAGGGGGTCCTTCCCGAGCGCGACCTCGCCGTACACCCAGCACTCGGTGACTGGAACGGGGAGTCGATCGTCGCTCACGGCGTCGAGGACGTCCCCGACGTGATTCAGCGCGACGTCGCGGTCCATACGTGCGAAAGCGCGCTCTCGCCTAAACGCGTTTCCCTCCCTCTACGTGTCGTCCGGGAGCAGGTGGGAGCGGACGTAGCCGTCGATGGTCTGGCGGGTGTGCTCGACCGTGTCGCTGTCCCCGAAGAGCACGCTCCGACTGCGCGCGCCGTCGACCAGCACGAGGAGCGTTTCGGCGACGCGATCCGGGTCGACGTCGCGGAACTCACCCGCCTCGATGCCGTCCCGAACGGTGTCGGCGAGCAGTGATCGGAGATGCGCGTCGTTGGCCGAGAAGGCCTCCCGATACGCCTCCACGTACGGCGCCTGCGAGCGGAGTTCGAGCATCGCCACTTGGAAGTCCTCGGACTTCTCCGGGCCGGCGAGCAGGGTGTCGACGAGCGTGTCGAGTCGCTCGCGGGGATCCTCGTCGTCCGTGTCCTCGACCTTCGCGAGGAAGCCGTCGATGAGGTAGTCGAGGAACGCCACGAGCAGTTCCTCCTTCGTGTCGTAGTGGTAGTGGATGAGTGACTTCGATTTCTCGAACTCGTCCGCGATGGCCTGCATCGTCAGGTCCGCGTAGCCGTGCTCGCACAGCGCGCGGTACGTCGCCTCCATGATGGCTGTCTGCGTCTCCGAGCGCTCGGTCCCCGTGTCCTCGCCCATCGTGTTGACTAATCACTTAGTTAAGCAGGAAAGCGTGTCGGTTCCGCGGGCGCCGCGCCCGGCCTCAGAGCACCTGCCACCCCCCGTCGACGAAGAGGAGTTCGCCGGTCACGTACGAGGCGTCCTCGCTCGCGAGGTAGAGGTAGGCCGCCGCGAGGTCGTCGGGCACGCCCGCGCGCCCCAGCGGCACCGGCTTCAGCAGGTCGTCGCTCGCCGCCTTCGCCGGCGCCTCCTCCGACCAGCCCTCGACGAACTCCGTCGCGATCTGCCCGGGTGCCACCGCGTTCACGCGGATCCCGTACTCCGCGAGTTCGAGCGCGGACCCGCGCGTCACCATCTTCACCGCGCCCTTCGAGGCGTCGTATCCCACCTGCTCGAACTGCGCGACCTCGGAGCTGATCGAGGCCGTGTTCACGACGCTCCCCGGCTCGTCGCGATCGATCATGTCGCGGGCCGCGACCTGCGTCCCGACGAAGACGCCCTCGACGTTCACCGCGAGCGCGCGACGAAGCTCCGCGACGTCGAGGTCGAGGAGCGGCCCGCCCGCGTGGTAGCCCGCGTTGTTCACCATCACGTCCACGCCGCCGAACTCGCGGGCCGCCTCGACGACGGCCTCGACGTCGGCCGGGACGGTGACGTCCGTCTCCGCGAACGCCGCCGTTCCGCCAGCCTCCTCGATCGCTTCGTGCGTCGCGTCCCGCCCGTGTTCGGCTCCGGGTCGAGGTCCGCGACGAGCACCGTCGCGCCCGCGTCGCCGAAGCGCCGCGCGACCGCGCGCCCGATGCCGGACGCCCCGCCGGTCACGATCACCGTCTCGCCCGCGAAGTCGCCCGTGATGCGTCCCATCCTACGCCACCCTCGCCGCGTCCGTCCGATCGCCGTCGATACGTGCCATACCGCCAGCGACCACCGCGCGGACCAAGAACCTAGGCGTCCGGAGCGGTGGCGCGGCGGGGGCGGATACGCGCTGCGACGGGTGTGGGACGCGGGCGGCGATCGGTGTGGCGCGTCGCGGGAAGCGGTGGGGTGAAACGCCCGCGCGCACAACTCGGTGATGATGGAGTGCACGAAGTGCGACCGCGAGGCGGTCATGCACGCGGCGTACTCGGGGAACCACCGCTGCGAGCGCCACTTCCGCGAGTCCGTCGAGCGCCGCGTGCGTCGACGCGTCCGCGAGGACGACCTCCTGCCGAGCACAGCGACGCCCGACGACCCGCAGACGTGGCTGATCGGTCTCTCCGGCGGGAAGGACTCCGTCGTGCTGACGCAGATCCTCCACGAGACGTTCGCCGAAGACCCCCGCGTCGAACTCGTCGCGCTCACCGTCCACGAGGGGATCGCCGGCTATCGCGACAAGAGCGTCGACGCCTGCGAGGAACTCACCGCCGACCTCGACATCGACCACGAGATCGTCTCCTACGCCGACGAGTTCGACGTCGAGATGGACGACGTCGTCGAGTCCGACCCCGAGAACATGGCCGCCTGCGCGTACTGCGGGGTGTTCCGCCGCGACCTCCTCTCGACGTACGCACAGGGATACGAGGCGGACAAGCTCCTCACCGGCCACAACCTCGACGACGAGGCCGAGACGGCGTTGATGAACGTCCTCGAGGGGAACGTCGAGCAGATGGCGAAGCACTTCGACGCCTCGTTAGGCGCGTTCGACGAACGCCGCGAGCAGGCGGGGATGACGCCGCGCGCGAAGCCCCTCCGCGATATACCTGAAAAAGAGGTCGCCCTCTACGCGCAGTTGCGCGACCTCCCCGTCCACATGGCCGAGTGTCCCCACTCCAGCGAGGCGTTCCGCGGCGAGATTCAGGACCTGCTGCTCTCCCTCGAAGAAGCCCATCCCGGCACCCGGCACAGCATCATGGCCGGCTACGAGGAGCTGGCGGCGATTGCCGCGGAGCGCTACCGGAGCGCGGGGAGCGCGGCTGACCTGAACGCGTGTGCGGAGTGCGGGGCGCCCACCACGCGCGAGGTCTGTCGGAAGTGCTCTCTCGTCGACGCCGTCCACGCCGCCGAGTAGCCCTCGAGACGCGTGTCTGACGTGTAAGACGGACGCGTCGCTCGCGTCGCTCGACGGTCGGCGTGCGCGAAAAAGGTCCGTGAAGACGCCTACCGGATGACGTCGAGACCGTTGTTCTGCTCGACCTCGCTCTGTCCGCCGTCGCTGTGCGCGCCCTCCCAGTCGGAGCCGCCGTCGCCGTCGGCTTCGATGCCTTGGAGTTCCGCGCGGGACTTATCGGCCTGCTTCTGCGTGCTCGGGCCGAGCACCTGCGCGGACTGGACGCCGGTCATGATCGCCATGACGCGGACTTTGCCCTTGTAGTTGTCCTGAATGCGCGCGCCCCAGATGACGTTCGCGGAGTTATCGAGGCGCTCGGTGATGTTGTCCGCGATGCCCTCGGCCTCTTTGAGCGTGAGGTCCGGGCCGCCCGTGATGTGGACGAGGCCACCCGAGGCGCCCCGGTAGTCGACGTCGAGGAGCGGGTGGCTCATCGCGTCCTTCACCACTTCGTCGGTCTTGTTCTTGTCCTGCGTCTCGCCCACGAGCATCACCGCGACGCCGCCCTGATTCATGATCGCGGTCATGTCGGCGTAGTCGAGGTTGATGAGCGAGGGCTGGGTGATCGTCTCCGAGATCCCCTTGACGGTCTCCGCGATGATCTGGTCCATCACGGAGAACGCCTTGCCGATCGGGAGGTTCGGGACGTAGTCGAGCAGGCGGTTGTTGTCGAGGACGATGATGGAGTCCGCCTCGTCGCGGAGCTTCTCCAGTCCCTCCTCGGCCTTCACCGTGCGGGCGCGCTCGACGTTGAACGGCGTCGAGACCATCCCGACGACGATGGCGCCCTGCTCCTTCGCGATCTTGGAGACGACCGGCGCCGCGCCGGTGCCCGTCCCGCCCCCCATGCCGGCGGTCACGAAGACGAGGTCGGCGTCGCCGAGGACCTCCTTGATCGTGCCTTGGGCCATCTCGGTGGCGCGCTCGCCCATCGAGGGGTCGCCGCCGGCCCCGAGACCGTTCGTCAGGGACTTCCCGACGAGGATCTTCGTGTCGGCCTCGATCATCTGCAGGTGCTGCTTGTCGGTGTTGATGGCGACGGTGTCCGCGCCATCCACCCCGATGTTGTACAGCCGGTTGACCGTGTTGTTGCCGGCGCCACCGCAGCCGATGATGACGATTCGGGGGTCCCCGAACTCGCTCCCGTCGTCGTCGACGTCGCTCAGATCGCGCTGTTCGGCTTCGGCGTTCTCGAGGGCGTCGTTGACGATGTCCTGCATCTGTTACACCTTCGCCCAGCCGCGGTTTTCGTTCGACTGTGAGTCGGTCTGTTCATCGAGCATCTCGCGGACTGCCGAGCGGATGGCCTCGGATCGATTCGGGTACTTCCCGAGTTCGACCATCTCCTCGACTTCCTCGATCTGCTGCTTCGGAATGCGGAGTGTCACACGCTCCATTGTTATTGTCCCCCGCAAGACGGTGGGTCTCCCCGTTCTTGTCTTACACCGCGTCCGGAACCGGACGCAACGCCCCGTATTCTGGCGATTGAGTGTAAGACACCCGTCTTACGTACACACAACGACAACGGACCCGCATAAATAGTTAATGGCTGTATAAGCGGCCGTCTTACCGATCCAAGACGTCGCCCGGGACGGTCCGTCGGCCGCAGTCCGGACAGAACGCCCAGTCCGAACGCAGCTCCACCCCGCACTCGCACGTCGGACGCCCGGCCGCGCGCTCCCCACAGTTCGGGCAGAACGCGTGACCGGTCGCGATTCCCTCACCGCACTGGGGGCACGTTCGCGTATCCGACGCCGACTGCGCGTCCGACGCGTCGTCTGGCGACGACTCGGGTTCGCGCGCGGCGCCCCGACCGCCGCGCGACGCTGGCGCGTCCGCCGCGTCGTTCACGTTTACGTTGACCGTGACGTCGCGTGCGTCGTCGCCCGCCGCGTCGGTCTCGCCCTCGTCGAGGCGTTCGGTGACGCGCTGCTCGATCCGCGCGTCGAGCAGCGCGTCGAAACTCCCGGGGTCGTCCGCGCCGGCGTCGGCCGGTTTGGAGGGACTGTCGTCGAGGTACGCCCGGAGCGCGCGACGCATCACCTCGCTCTTCGACGCGTCGAGCGACTCCACGCGCTCGACGAGCGCCGCGTCCGCCCGGAACGTGATCTTCGACATGCGATGTCCGCGCATACGACGGCCCGCTATTTGAAACCACTCCCCGAAACCGATACCGAATGAGAAGTCTTAAATTCGCGCCGCGGCCTACGTATCGGTACGCCCGCCCTTAGCTCAGACTGGTAGAGCAGCCGACTGTAGATCGGCTTGCCCCCCGTTCAAATCGGGGAGGGCGGACTTTTGCTGCGAACGGTAGTGAGCAGTCAAACGTCTCCCGAGCCGATTTGAGCAGACGAGTCGCAGCCCGGGAAGCGAACGAAGTGAGCGACCCGGAACGTCTCGGCGAGTTCAAACTCGGGGAGGGCGGACGTCTCCGACGAACGACGTGAGTCGTGAAGAGCCACGCGACACGATTCGAACCGGTCAGTCGCGCGCAGCGGAGCGAGCACGTCTGACGCGATTCAAACTCGGGGAGGGCGTATCCCGCGGTCCTGTTGATTCCGTACAGCAACCGGAGGTCCGTACATACTGCGTGAAGTACCTCGGGGGCGAGCCCCGAGGCACTCGCCCTGCTCAGCCTGTAGATGCTCCGCGATATTGGGCACCTGTTGGACGGCCGAAACGTCGCCTTCGCCGCGAAGGTAACGACCTCTTGCCGGATCGACACCCGCCCCCACGCAGACACCGTCACTCCGGTCCCAACGCGTTATTTCAGCCACAGATTCCCGAAGTATTATCCACGGCGAGCCGAAACTATCCCGGTGCCGTGATACTGGTCGCCGGTCCGGACGCATCGCTCGCTGACGCCTTCGACGAACGGTGCGTGCGTGTCGCGTCGCGCGCCGACGTTCCCGCGGACGTCCCCGCGGGCGCGCTCCTGTTACTCGATCCGGACGCGTTCGACGAGCCACGGGCGCTCGTCGCGGCGGTCCGAGAGCGCGCCGCCGGCGCGCTGGCCGTCGTCGCCGTCGCGGACGACCCGGGGACGCGTGCGACGGCGTGGTACGACGGCGTGCTCACGCCCGGCGTCAGTGACGCGACCGTCCGCGAGATCGCGGATCGCGCCCGCCGCATCGCGTCGTATCGGGCGGCGGTCGCGGACTTCTACGACGTCTCGCCCGACGAGGGAACCCACGCGGCGCGCGAACGCGCGGCCGAACGCTTCGACGACCTCCCCTCGGACCTCGACGCGGACGACATCGCCGCGCTCCTCCGCACGGAGGGCTGAGACGCACGCGCACGGCGGCGGCCTTTTACGCGCCGATAGCGGAGGACCAGCACATGGTCGAAGCGTTCGCCGTCGCGAGCGGGAAGGGCGGCACGGGGAAGACGACGAGCACGCTCGCGCTCGGACTCGCGCTCGCCGAGACGTACGACGTGACCGTCGTCGACACCGACACGGGCATGGCGAATCTGCTCTTTCACGCCGGACTCGCCGACGCGGACGTCACCCTCCACGACCTCCTCGTCGGGGGACGCGACGTCGACGTCGCCGACGCGTGTTACGAGCGCTTCGGACTCACCGTCGTCCCGTGCGGCACCGACCTCGCCGGGTTCCGCGAGGCCGACCCCGAGCGTCTGCGCGACGTCGTCGCCGAACTCGCCGCGGACACGGACGTCCTCCTCCTCGACTCGCCCGCCGCGCTCGACTCCACCGCCTCCGTCCTCCCCATCGTCCTCGCGGATCGCGTCGTCCTCGTCACCCAACCCACGGTGCCGGCGCTCTCGGACGCGCTCAAGGTGCAGGAGTACGCGGCGTCGTACGGCACGGGCGTCGCGGGCGTGCTGTTCAACAAGGTCCGCCCCGCGGACGGCATCGAGCGGATCGCGCCGAAGGCCGAACGCTACTTCGAGGGTCCGATCGTCGGGACCGTCCCGGACGACGACGCCGCCCGCGCCGCGCGTCGCGCCGGCCGACCCCTCCTCGCGTACGCTCCCGATAGTCCCGCGGCGAGCGCGTATTACGACGCCGCGGCCGCGCTCGACGTCGGCGGCGGCGATAGCGGCGCGCTCGCCGATCGCTTCCGCAGCGCCGTCATCCCCGAGGAGGTGTAGATGGGCGTGCGCGCGGACTTCGGCGGTGCGCTCTCCTTCTCGCGCGTCGTCACCGATCCCGGCATCGCGCTCGAACGCGCCCTCGACGAGGCCTTCACCGGCTACGCCGTGTTCGTCCCCGCGGACGCGCTCCTGTTCGACGAGGGGGGCGACGGTCTCGTCGCCTTCGGGGACGGCGTTCCCGTGCGCGTTCGTCACTCCGCGGGACCCGTCGGCGACGACGCCGTGACGGCGCTCGCGCTCCCCGGTCCCTATCAGGTCCGCTTCTACGAGCACGCCGACCCGCCGCTCGGTCCCGACGCCGCCGTCGATCCGGACGCGCTCGCCGAACGCCTCGCGGGCGACCCCGCGCTCGCCGAGCGCACCCGCGAGCGCGCACCCGAGGCGGCCGACACCGGTCCGGACGCCGTCACGGCGTTCCTCGACGACGACGCCGGCATCGAGGCCATCCGCGAGCGGGCGCGTGCGGAGGCCGAGGCCCGCGCCGCCGAACTCGGGTTCGCCTCGGTCGACGGCGAATCAGTCGATCGCGGCGCGCCGCGGCGATCCGACTCGAACTAACCCCACCCCCGGTACTCGACTCCCCCCGCTCTTCCCACTCTCGCGGCTCCCGCTCCGTCGCCTCACCCGTCCCGTCGCACCACGACCGCGAGATGCGTCTCGCGGCCCTCCCCGATGACTCTCACGTCGAACGCGACGGCGACGACGTGCGTCCGGTTCGCGCGCTCCTGTACGACGATCCCGCCGACCGCCTCGCACGGGCCGAAGACCCGTCCGCGGCCGCTCGGGCACGCGTCCCGCGCGGACGTGATCGCGGCCCGTTCGTCGTACGACACGACCGAGACGCGTCCGCGCGCGACGCTCGCGTTCTCGATCGCCTCGATGCTCCCGTTCAGCGCGTCCCGGTAGGCGCTCACGGCCGCGTCGCGATCGGTCCACGCGTCGCTCTCGGCGAGTCTCGGCGTCGCCGCGTCCACGGCCGGATCGAGCGCGGCGGCCGTCGCCGTCCCCGCGTCGTCGCGGGCCGCCATCGCGTGCGCGTCGCCCGCGTAGCCGAGCTGGAGGTACGCGGCGAGCGCGGGCACGAACGCGAGCGCGACGAGCGCGGCCGCGACGAGGACGAGTTGACCCCGATCGCGACTCACGCGTCCCACACCTCGACGGTGATCGGTCCCGCGGCGCTGGGCGCGGTCGCGGTCCCGACGGTAACGCCGGGCGGACGCGGATACCCGACGGTGCCCCACGGCGTCGTCGCGCGGTACATGCAGTTCGCGGGGAGCGCGGCGTCGATCGCCTCCCGAACGGCCGTGCGGCCGGTCTCCTCCGTCCCGCCGTCGCCCGCGTCGAACGCCGTCGCGTTCCCGGCGGTCCCCGCCGCGAGGAGCGTCGCGGCGTCCGACGCGTAGAGCGACACCTGCTTCTCCGAGCCGTCCGGGTGCGGCGCCCCGAGCGCGAACCCGCACGCGACCCCGAGCACGAGCAGGACGCCGACGGCCGCCTCGATCAGCGGGAAGCTGAGTTGGCCCCGGCTCGCCCCGCGCACTTCGCGCGCCCAGTGCACCTCGCGCGCCCAGTGCACCTCGCGCGCCTCACGCATCGACGCGCACCCCCAGTATCGCCGTTCGCGACGTCTCGGGGTGCGAGACGAGGACGACGCTCCCCGCGGGGAGCGGGCCGTCGGCTTCGACGGCGACGCTCGCGTTCCGATAGCGACTGGTGGCGACGTGGTACGTCCCGCGCAGCCCCCGCGGGTCGCGGAGGACGACGCGGCCGTCGACGCGCACGGCCGTGATCCGCGTGCCGTTCGGCGGCGCGAGCGCGACGTCCAGCGCGGCCGTCCGTTCGTGGAGCGCGAACGCCGCCCCGCTCTCGCTTTCGTTCCCGAACGCGGGCGCGTCCGTTCGGTTCCCGTGCGACGCGATGAGGACGAGTCGGCGGACGACGGGACCGCCCGACGCGTCTCCGGTTTCGGCGAGCACCGCGCCGTCGAGGGTGACGCGCACGGCGTGTCCCCGCGCGGCCGGGAACGCCTCGTCGATGTCGGCGCCGCGCAGGTTCTCCACCGCCGCGGCGCGCAGGACGTTCGCGCGACCGCCGTCCGCGAACGGCCCGTCGGCGGCGACGGCGCGCGCCGCGAGCGAGTCCGCGAGGCGCGCGTCCGCCGCGTCCCGGTCCGCGCCCGCGAACGCCCCGCTGGCCAGCGCGAGCGCGACGCCGAGCGACCCGGTCACGAGGAGCAGCGCGACGCCGAGCGCGAGCAGGCTCGCCTGTCCGCGGCCGCGCTCGGCGTTCACGTCCCGCCCTCCCGGAGGCGACGCGACACGCGCTCGCGTTGCCCGTCACCACCACGACCGCCGGGCGGTCGCTGCGCCACGATCCCTCGACGCGCGTCACGCGTGCCGGGAGGCTCAGCGTCGCCGTCCCGCCGACGCCGCCGACGGGGCTGTCGAGGACGAGCGACCGATTCGCCGCGCGGATCGCGTACGGCCGCCCGCCGATCGTCGCGGGGAGCGGGACGGTCGCGCGGACCCGCACCGATCCCGTCGGCGTGCTCGGGACCGCGTCCTCGATCGCGACCGCGCTCGTCGCGAGCACTCGCGCGCCGAGGGTCGACGCCGCGTCCGCCTTCGCCGCCGGGACGATGCCGCCGTACAGCGTCGGCGACACCAGCGCGACGTAGAGCACGACGATCCCGATCCCGAGCGTCTTCGCGACGACGGGCGTCACTCCCCGATCCGTCCTCACACCGCGACCTCCACGTCGTGCGTCAGGACGTACGCCCGCGCTGCCGGCGGGAAGCCGATGACGACGCTCGACACGCCGTCGCCGTCGTAGTCGCGCTCGCCGAGCACTCTCCCGCCGCTCGCGTGCCGCTCGTAGTACCGCGCGAACGCCTCCGGCGTACTCGTCTCGACCGCGAGGCGATACGTCCCGCCGGCGAGCGCGTCGCGGGTCCCCGTGGCGTTCGTCCGGATCCTGATGCCGGGACCGCGCCCCGAAACGTCGAGTTCGCCGTCGACGACCACCACGTCGAGCACGAGCGCGTCCGACGTCGCGGTCGCGCGGACGGGTCGGGTGACGCGCGCCCACCCGTGATCGCGGACGACGATCGCGCCCGCGACGCTCGTGACGCCGCGCTCGCCCGTCTCGAAGATCACGGCGTTCGTCCGATAGCGTCGGACGGTCCCGTTCGCGTCGAGCACGCGGACGTCGCGCGCGGCGGTGCGGAGACGGCCCGCCGAGGCGGGAACGCGAACGCTCTCGTGTCCCGTCGGTCCGGTCGGCGCGAACGCGTCGGCGAGCGTGTCCGCGACCCGCATCGCGTTGGCGTTCGCGGCCGTTTCGCCGACCACGCTCCCGACGCCCGCGGCGACGACGCCGAGCGCGATCACGGAGACGCAGAGCAGGAGCGCGACGCCGACGACGTGCGACTGCCCGCGGCCCGCGCGCTCGCTCATCGCATCACCCCCGCGAGCGCGAAGACGGCGTACGTCAGCGCGACGAGGAGGCCGGAGTGCAACAGCGCCTCGTAGCGCCCGCGGCTCGCCGCGCCGGCGAACCACCCGCACGCGAGCATCGTCGCCTGCGTGACGACGTAGAACCGGTAGCGCTCGCGCGCCGGATCGACGGCCGTCGGGTCGATCGCGAGACCGGCGGTGCTCCCGCTCACCGCGGCGAGCTGCGCGAAGCTCCCGAGCACGTAGGCGTTCACGACGACCACGATCCCGACGACGAGGAGCGCGGTCGTCCACCCGACGGCGACGTACACCTGTAACTGCGAGCGCAGGGCCTTGCGCTCGTCGTACAACCGCCCGATCTCCATCTGGAGCGCCTCGAACGCCGTTTCGGCGTCGCTCCCCGCGTCGAGCGCGCCCGTCACGAGACCGATGGAGCGCCCGGCGAGCGGCGTGCCGATCCGCTCCGTGAAGCGCGTCAGCGCCGCCGCCCGCACCTCGCTCCCGTAGACCGTCAGCCCGAGGTTGAACGCGAGATCAGCGACGTCCGCGCGCAGCGGGCCGAGCTGCGCGTCGCGTGCCACGGCCCCGACCGCGCTCGCGAACGGCCGCCCGAGACCGACGTGCCCCGCGACGCCGTGGACGAAGTCCTTGATCTCGCGGTCCTTCGCGTCGTCCCGGCGCGCTCGCCGCACCGCGACCGCGCCCACCGGGATCGCGCCGGCGGCGTACCCCAGTAGCGCGGCGTTCACGGCGTCGAGACCGGCGATCGAGAGGCCGAGCGCGACGACGGCGCCGAGCGGGAGGATGACGACGATCGCGTCGGCGGGGTTGTCGAGTGCGCCCGTGAGAATCCGATGGAGGTCGGGCGAGCGGGCGTACCAGTCGAGACCGTAGCCCGTCGGGCGCAGGGAATCGACGAGCGTCGCCGCGCCCGCGCCGATGACGAGGACGCAGGCGGCGCAGCCGTAGACGACGAGCGCCCGCAGCGACACGGGACCGACCGCCGTCGCGACCGAGCGATCGAGCGACGGCGCGAGCACGCTGAGGACGGTGACGACGACGACGAGGAGCGTCGGGACGATGAGGAGGACGACGAACAGTTCGGCGAGGAGTTCGAGGAATCCCGCGGCCTCCTCGGTCGCGCGCGACTGGTGGTTCGCGAGCATGCGCGCTTCGAGTTCGAGGAAGCTCTCGACGGCGTCCGGACCCTGTTGGGCGTGCTCGCGGAACTTCAAGAGGAAGGGCGCGAGCAGCCCCCGTGAGGGGGTGTCGCGGGCGACGACGCGCAGCGCCTCGCCCATGCTCCCGGTGAGTTCCGTCCGCGACTGGACGGTGCGGAAGGTGGCGGCCGTCTCGCCGAAGGCATCGGGGCGTTCGGCGACGCGCGCGACGAGCGTGCGGTCGTCCGCGCCGCCCGAGGCCAGCACGCGGAGGTAGCGGACGGCGCTCGGGAGCGTCTGCTCGATGTCGGTGCGTCGGGCGAGCGCCGCCGCCTGCAGGTAGCGCCCGCCGCCGCGAACGACGCCCTCGAACCCGGCGACGCCGACGAGCGCCGCGGCACCGAGCGCCACGATGCTGTGCGGGACGACGGTGGGGAGTGCAGCGAAGAGCGGCCCGCCGAGGGCGAGGGTCGCCGCCACGCCGAGCGCGGCACAGCACAGACCGACGAGGACCGCGAGCGCGTAGACGCGCGCGACGTAGACGTCGAAGCCGGTCGTGATCGTCGTCGCGCGGTAGTGCCCCCGGTCGCGGTCGTGGCGCGGGCGCTCCGAGCGTCCGCCGAACAGCGCGTAACACGCCCGATCGAGACCGCGGCCCCCCCTCACGCGGCCCTCCGGCCGTCCGTCCCGTCGGTCCCCGGTCCGGTCGTGCGCCCGCGTCGGACGCGCTCGACCGTCGCGGCCTCGTCGACGCGGAGGTCCGCGAGGAAGGAGAAGAGCGCGTCGGCGTCGCTCACGTCTCGCTCGACGAGGTACCGGACGTACCGGTGTTTCCGCTCGTACTCGGCGCGGACGGCGCCGATTCGCCGATCCGTCCGGGCCGCGAGGCGCTCGAGGAACGCCGACTCGTCGTCGCGGACGTCGAACCCGCCGTCGTGCGTGCGCTCGACGACGCGGCGGTAGCGGATCGTCGCGCCGTCGTTGCCGATCTCCCCGTCCGCGGGCGCGTCGGCGTCGCGGACGAGTTCGACGAGTTCGCCGACGTAGCGCTCGCCGCCGACGTGGCGCGGGAAGACGACGAGGTCGACCTCGCGGAGGAGGTACGCGGGCAGCCCGCGCTCGGTCACGCGGTTGACGAGCGTCTCCATGTCCTCGGCGTGCGTGGTCCCGAGCACCCCATGTCCGGTATTCAACACTTCACCGAAGGTCTCGAAGCTCGCGGGCGTGTTGATCTCGGCGATGACCTCGACGTCGGGATTCAGGTAGTTCGTCTCCGTCATCAGATCGGCCATCGTCACGCGCTTGAAGGGGTTCTCGTGGTCGCGCGTGGTGAGCGAGACGCCGGTCTCGTGGGGGAGTCGAACCTCCCGGCTCCCCTCGTCGATGCTGATCGGCCGATCGTCGAAGGGAACGAACGGGAGGTGAGCGTTCATCAGCGTCGTCTTTCCGACGCCCGTGGCGCCGCTGAAGAGGACGGCCGCGTGGTGCTCGTACGCCAGCCAGAGGTAGGCGACGGCCTCCGTCGGCATGCTCCCGGCGCGCACGAGGTCGATCGGCGTGAGCGGGTCTGGGGACTGCTTGCGGATGGAGACGTGCGGGCCGCCCGCGCTGATGACGGGGAGCGCGAGCGCGCAGCGGATCGTCACCGCCTCGTCCACCTCCGGCGGTCTGAGATTCACCTTCGCCGAGGGGTGCGAGGCGTTCAGCTCGACGCCGTCGCTCGCTGCGAGTTGGGTGACGAGGTTGACGAAGCGGGCCTCGTCATCGAAGACGAGGTTCGTCGGGACGCGCTCGTCGCCCCCGCGCGGTACCACTTTCACGCGCTCGCCGACGCGGTTCGCCTCGACATCTTCTAAGTGGTCGTCGCGAATCGGGACGGTGAGTTCGCCGTCGCCCACGAAGTCGCGGAGCACGTAGTAGACGAGATCGTCGAGACGGCTGTCCTCGAACCGCCGGCTCACTGGCGGGACGGCGAGGTCGTACGCCGCGAGCGCGGCGCGGACGCGATAGCCGACGGCCGCCCGCCACGCCCGGGTCTGGCCGGCCGCGAGCGCGCGCGAGAGGTACCGCTCGGCGTGTTCGCGGACGAACGCCGCTCGATCGGTGACGACCTCGTCCACGTTCGTCTCCCAGATGCGGTCCTTGCAGGACGCGATCAACTCGGCGTCGCCCGGGAGGAGCGGCGGCTCCTGTACCGCGTACTGGAGGTCGAACGGGTCCGCGCCGAGGAGGTGTTCGCGGTAGATGACGACCGGTACGGCCACGTCGCCGAACGGCACGGCGTACGACTCGACGCGCTCCGAGAGGAAGCGTCCGAGATGCGCGGGCCGCGCCGGAAGCCGCGTGCGCGCCGGCGCGTAGTCGGCCGTGTGGACGACGAGCCGGTCGTCGCTCGCGTCCGCGATCTCGATGGTCGCGTCGAGCGCGTAGGGCGTGAGGTCGCCGAGACAGCGCAGGTCGCGGAGCGCGTAGTAGCGCAGCCGACGCCGACTCCCCGCGGCGGCCGGCGCGAGTCCCTCGACGATCCGGCGGTGTTTCGCGTCGAGTCCGGCCGCGACGCGCTCGACGCAACCCTCGCGGGTCCGCGGGCGTTCGAGACCGGCGTCGCCGAAGTGCTCGTCGATGCGCTCGCGCGCGGCGGCGTCGGCCGCCGGCAGAACGGGCTCGCGGACGTCGTAGGCGAACCCCGATCCGTCGTCGCGGACGGTGGCGACGACGTTCGGGTGCACCTCGTACTGCGCGCGCAGGTCGGAGGCGTACCACGCGTCGGGGTCGTCCGGCGCGACGACAGGGGGGACCGGAAAATCCATACACCTGTCAGGGCATTCATAGATATAAGCGAGACGTTGGTCGCTGATAGCGTGCCAGTGCGGTACGCGCCGGATCCGAGCGAAAGGTAGTACCCGTACGGTCGAAAACGGATGGCCTCACGCCGCTCGTGTCGTGCCCCGCTTACCGGCCGGCGACGTCGACGCGGCGAGATCGGGTTTCAGTCGTCCGCGGGCGTCTCGGTCTCCGGCGGGAGACCGAGCGGCTCCTTCGGCGTGATCGGCTCGCCGCTCTCCTCGCCCTGCGCCGCGAGCGCCATGCTCCCGAGGACCTCGATGATGAGGCGGTTCGCGAGGCCGGAGGTGATCCCGCCGTTGTACGAGTTGGTGTCGCTGGCGTCGTAGGCGGGCGACACCTCGACGACGTCGAAACCGAAGGCTTCGGGGTCGAGTTCTTTCACGCACTCGCGCACCATGGAGATCGCTTCGCGCGGGATGAGACCGCCGGGTTCGGGTTCGCCGGTGCCGGGTGCGTACGCGGGTTCCATGACGTCGACGTCGAAGGAGATCCAGACGGCGTCCGTGCCGTCGGTGGCGCGGCGGACGGCGTCCGCGACGATCTCGGAGAGGTCCATCGCGGCGACGTCGTCGGCGGTGTACCACTTCATGCCGGCGTCGCGCATGTCGCGGTAGGTGTCGGGACCCGGCCAGAAGCCGCGCGGACCGATGAGCGTGTAGTTCTCGCCGGCCATGATGCCCTCGTCGTAGACGCGTTTGACCCACGCGCCGTGGTCGTACTCGAAGCCGGTGAGACCGTCGTCGCCGGTGTCGGCGTGGCAGTCGAAGTGGATGAGGCCGATGTCCTCGTAGCCGTTGGCCTCGGCCCACCCCTTGATGTCGGGGTAGCTGATCGAGTGGTCCCCGCCGAGGACGATCGGCGTCGCCTGCTCGCTGATCTCGGCGACGGCGTCCTCGATGTTCAACTGGCTCTGGCGGGTGTCGCCCGGCGAGACGGTGGCGTCGCCGGTGTCGGCGACGCTGAAGTGATCGAAGGGATCGACGCCGGTCTCGATGTTGAAGTGCTCGTAGGGCGGCGAGGGGACCGTCGAGGCCGCGCGGATCGCGCGCGGGCCGTAGCGCGTCCCCGGCCGGATCGTCGTCGCCGTGTCGAGCGGCGCGCCGAGGATGCCGACGTCGACGTCCTCGTCGGCGAGTTCGTCCCGCGAGACTTCCGGGAGCTTCAGGAACGAGGGGATCCCGCTGAAGATCGGTTCGTTCGCTTCCTTGTGCGCGTCTCCGTAGATGTCCTCTCCGCTGCGGTCGTTGTCCGTCATTGTGTTTGTTTCCTCGTCAGACTCGCACTTTCGTGCGCTTCTTTCGACGATCACTCCTTTTCCATCCGGTATGAAAAGCTTTGATTTGGATGTGTACTGTTTCGTATGCGGGGTTGGTGCGTCCCCCCACGGTTCGAGTCGCCTTCGACGCCTTCGAGAATATAAGGTCGCGCGAGCGCGCGCGAACCAGCTCGGAGGTGTCGCTCGTCAAAACGGAGATCGGTGGGTGTCCGTGGCTACTCCGGCGTCGCACCGCTTCCGTCGCGGAACGTGAGTCGCGTGGCGACGTCGAGGGTGTCTCGGACGTGCCGCGTGTCCCCGCTGAGCGCGCAGACGGCGCGCTGGAGACGGAGCAGTGGCTCCGGGCGCTCGCGTTCGAGGGACTCGTTCGCGGCGTCGGTCCGGTTGCGCGCTCGGTCGAGCGCCTCGCGTGCGCGCGTCACATCGGCGTACGACGGATCGACGACCGCGTTCCGTGCGGCGTCCGCGGCGTCGTCGATCGCGTCTTCGAGACCGGTGAGGTGCTCGCGCGCCGTCGCCGGGATCGGCTCGCCGGTCAGCGCCGCGAGGTCCGTCGCGGCGTCCGCCATCAACACGACGTCTTGGGCGACCGATCGATAGCCGATCAGCGGGAAGCCGGTGTCGACGCCGACCGCCCGGTTGAGGTCGGGGTTACGGTACGTCGCGAAGAGGACGCGCAGGAGGAGGTAGAAGAGCTTGTCCACCTGCGCGTGCCGCTGCTCGACGGCGCGGGCGCGCTCGGCGTCGCCATCGAGGAACGCCGCGAGCGCGTCGTCCCGCATCGTCGTCTCCGTGCGATCGAGTCGCCCGAGGAGCGTCGGGAGTTCGAAGTCGTCGGCGGCGATCGAACACCGGAGCGTCATCGCCTCCGTGGTCTCCTCGACGATGCCGACACCCATCAGCCCGCGCTCGGCGTCGAGCACGGCGTCGCGGTGAGCCGGTGCGATCGGGCCGTCGTCGACGACGTGGACGAGTCGCCGGCCGAGGACGTACTGGGCGACGACGGCCCGTCCGAGCGCGTCGGCGTCGAGCCCGCTCGCGTCCACCGTCGTCTCCGCGTCCTCGACGAGCGTCCGGTCGGGGACGACGAGGAGCGAGCCGCTGCTCTCGTCGCGCTGGACGACGACGGAATCGCCCTTCTCGACCTCGTGCTCCCGCGCCCACTCCGCGGGGAGCGTGACCGCCAGCGTCGACGACCCGAGCTGCTGGACCTTTCGCGTGATGCGGACGTCGTCGCCCGTCACGACGCCGGCCACCTCATACCTTCCTCACGAACGGCCATTCATTCTCGTTGTGAGTGTGCACACTAGAACTATATACGCCTATTCCTGTCCGCAGCATTCGCTATCGTGTCTGAAAAACGGACGTGACGGGGCTGAAATGTGGCCGGCGGACGGTGCGGCGACTCAGTCGTCGACCGCCTCCGCGGCGCCCGCGCGGGTGCGGGTCCTCTGTTCGACCTCGGCGTCCTCAGTCATCGCGGCGACGCGACGTAGGTGACGAGCGCGACGGCGGGCGCGATGAACGTCGGGAGGCCGTCGAACGCCGGCGTGAACCACGGGTTCTGGATGTAGAACAGCGTGTTCGGGATCGCGTACGTCGTCGGGACGAGCGCGAACAGCACGAGGCGGGTGATCGAGCCGGTGAGGATCGCGCCGAGCGCGGCCTGCCGGGTGGCGAAGTCGGGTTTGAACAGCCCGAAGACGAACGGCACGAGCAGCGCGGCGAGCATGATGTCGAAGGCGAGCAGCAGGAGCATCCCGGTCTGGGCGACCTGCAACGCGAAGAAGACCCCGAGCACCGTCACGGGCACCGCCATCAGCCGCGTGGTGGTGAGGAGCTTGTCGGCGTCCGTCTCGACGAGGTCGTCGTCGGCGTCGGCCGCCTCGTGTTCGTCAGCCGGCGCGTTCTCGTCGACGCGGATGCCGACGACGTTCCGCGCGAGGACGGCGGACGTCCCGAGGATCGCGCCGTCGCCCGTCGAGAAGGAGGCGGCGACGATCCCGCCGAGGACGAGGACCGCGAGCCACGTCGGCACGCCCGACTGGAGAAGCGTGTACAACATCGCCTCGCTCCCGGACTGGACGCCGAGCGAGGAGAGGATCGACGGCATCGAGAGCGCGACGACGGAGAACGGGATGCCGATGATGAGCGTCCCGGCGCTCCCGATGAAGCAGGCCTTCTGGGCCGTCTCGGGGTCGTCGGCGGCGAACACCCGCTCCATGAAGTCGACGGCGACGATGTCGCCGAGACCGAGCGCGACGATTGACGCCCAGTTGATGTACGCGCCTGCGCGGGGTTCGTGAGCTGGCCGAACGCGGTCGGTCCCGCTCCGCTCGGGACGGTGATCCCGTAGTGGGTGGCGACGTAGACGATGAGCGCGAGCGAGCCGATGAGCGCGATCCCGGCCTGAACGACGTCGGTGTACGCGACGGAGAAGAGCCCGCCGGCGACGGTGTAGCTGAAGATGATCGCGGCGATGGCGACGACGCCGATCGTGTAGTCGAAGCCGAGGAAGGTCTGGAAGAGGTAGCCGCCGGCGACGAGGTTGCCGGCGAGCAGGAAGGCGTACGCGAGGAGCATGACGCCCGAGGAGAGCACCTCGACGACGCGGCCGTACTTGCGCCGGTAGAAGTCGGGGAGCGTCACGAGGTCCATCCGGTTCATCGGCTTCGCGAAGAACAGCCCGGTGAGGAACAGGCAGGTCGCGAGCCCGATGGGGAGCGCCGCGCCCGCCCAGAAGCCGGTGGACGCGACGAGGTCCGTGTTCCCGAGCGTCGCGTTCGAGTCGAGGGATTGCGCCATCAGCGTCGCCGCAGCCAGCGGGAGGACGAGTCCCCGGCCCGCGACGATGTAGTTGACGCTATCGCCCTTCACCTTCCGGGAGACGTAGAACCCGACGCCGAGCATCAGGACGACGATCCCCACCAACCCGACGACGATGGCGTTCACGACCCACACCCCCGCCGACCCGCGCACCGATCCCGAACAGATTCACGACCCTCCGAGTATTTCCCGGCGATTTGGTTGACGAACGCGTGCATATCTGGTACATTACCACGACAACCGATCAGCTATAAAGGGCTTACCCTGCTCTTGTTTATTTTCTCGGATACACACTCAGGAGACGCCAACCGTTCACACGACCTTTCAGAGGGGGGAGCTATCGCTATTGTATAAGGTGTCTAAGGAGGTCCAACTGCAGGCGTCGCGCTACTCGTCCGGTCGGACGTCGGCGCTCGGGAGGTTCGGGTCGCGGTAGGGGTTGCGGCCGTAGACGGCGCCGTGGAGGTCTTGCTCGTCCAGTTGGTCGCGCAGGACGCGGCGGAGACGATTGAGGTTCGTGATCGAGAGGCCGTGTTTCTCCGCGAGCGCCTCGAAATGGGGGTCGTCCGTGATCGAGGTGAACTGCTCGTAGAGGTTCTCCAGACGCTCCGGCGGCTGGTCGGCCAGCCACGCCTGATCCTGCAGGCCGAGGTAGCGCTCGCGCTCGTCGTCGACGACGTGGCGGATCGTGACGAGCGCGACCTTCTCGATGGCGCGCTGGCTGCCGAACGCGGTCAGATCGAGATCGACCATGACGCCGAGCGCGCGGTCGCGCTGCCACGGCGTCACCCCGAGATCGTTACAGAGCGCGTGCGTGATGCGGAGCTTCTCCAGTCGGTGTTGGCGCGCGCCGTGCCCCTCGGTCGCGGGGTGGCGCTCCTCGTGGAGGCGGCGGAGGCTCTCGGAGACGTCCGCGTCCGGCGAGCGCGCGCGGCCGATCTGCGTCGCGCTCGGACTCGTCGGTCCCCAGCGACCCACCGTCGTGTCGCGTCTGTGTGCCGAGCGCGCGAGCGCGCTGTCGCCCGGGCGGTTGCTGAACTCCTCCTCGTCGGGCGCGTCCACGAACGGGTCACCGCCCGACGCGGCGGTGTCTGTCATCACCTCGCGCTACTGCGCGAAGACGGATAAACGCACGACTCGACGGTCGGAAAAACGCGAGAACGGGACGTCCCGCGACGGGCCGCCCGAGAACTCCGGGCGCCCCTCGGTCGTATCTACTACTTGTGACGAGAACCACTTAAACGACGGCGGCTCGCGTCCCCCGACGTTTCTTGCCCGTCGACGCCGAATGCGGGCGCATGGACGACACGGTTCCCGTCGGCGAGTGGGTCGAGGTGACCGAGGAGCGAGCGCGGGAGACCGAGCGTCGCTGGCGCTACCGCGTCACGCCGACGTTCGCCGTCGACCTCTGGGTGTCGAAGTCATCGGACGACGAGACCTGCCCCTACCACGTCCTGCTCTCGACGATCAACGAGTCGGACGGCCGTCACGTCTCCGACCACCCCGTCGCGGGCTACGGGACGCGGGAGGGGACGCGGGACGCGCTCGCGGATCTCCGCGACGTCGTCGACGACGTGCTCGCCGAACGCGACGAGATCCCGGACCCGGAGCACAGACTCGCCCACGCCGTCATCCCGCGGTTCATCGACGACCACCTCACGGCGGAGTGCGCGTGCCGCTCGCTCTACGATCGCGAACTCGTGTAGCGCGGCGACGGAGCGCATCCTGTCCACTGCGACGGCAGAATGCGGGCGGGGGTTCTCTGGCGATCGGCGGACAGCGACGATTGTACCCACCTTTATACTCAAAGTTCCCTACCACTCGAACGTGCAACCGACACCCGACCTGTGGGTCCTCGTCGCGCTCGTCGGCTTGCCGTTCGCCGCCGCGGCGGCCACGCCGGCGGTCACGCGCGCCATCGGGAACCTGACGGCGTACTACGCGGCGGCCGTCGCCGCGGCCTGCTTCGCGATGGTCGTCGCGCTCGCGGGCACGCACGGGGGCGCGGCCGTCACGTGGGTCGGCCCGCTCTCCGTCTCCGTGGGCTTCTACGTCGACGGCCTCGCGACGCTCGTCGGCGCGCTCGCCAGCGGCGTCGGCGTCCTCGTCTTCTGCTACTCCGCGGGGTACATGCGCGACGAACCCGGCCAGACGAAGTATTACGCGACGATGCTCGCGTTCATGGGGTCGATGCTCGGCGTCGTCTACGCGGGCGACCTCGTCGTGCTCTTCTGCTTCTGGGAGCTGACGAGCGTCGCCTCCTTCCTCCTCGTCGGGCACTACTCGGAGACGCGCGAGTCGCGCTACGCCGCGCGCAAGGCCTTCCTCGTCACCGTCGGTGGCGGCCTGTTCATGCTCGTCGGCTTCGTCCTGCTCGCGAGCGCCGTCGGCACCTACTCGCTGACCGCGATGCTCGCCCGCCCCGCGGCCGCGCGGTCGGCCGTCGAGAACGCCGGTCTCCTCCTCCCGATCGTCACGCTCGTCGGGATCGGCGCCGCCACGAAGTCCGCCCAGCTCCCCTTCCACGTCTGGCTCCCGGACGCGATGGCCGCCCCGACGCCCGTCTCCGCCTTCCTCCACTCCGCGACGATGGTCAAGGCCGGCGTCTTCCTCCTCGGGCGCCTCCGTCCGGTCCTCATCGGCGACGACTGGACGCACCTCCTCGTCCCGCTCGGTCTCGCGACGATGCTCGTCGCCGCGATTCTCGCCGTCTGCGCGAGCGAACTGAAGGAACTCCTCGCGTACTCGACGGTGAGCCACCTCGGTCTCATCGTCGCCGGCTTCGGCTTCGCGAACGTCGTCGGCGCCGAGACCGGCGTCTTCCACCTCCTCAATCACGCGACGTTCAAGGCCGCGCTCTTCCTCGTCGCCGGTCTCGTCACGCACGCGACCGGCACGAAGCGCCTCGACGAACTCGGCGGTCTCCGCCGCGACCTCCCCGTCACCGCCGTCATCACGACCGTCGCGGCGCTCGGCATGGGCGGCGTCCCGCCGTTCAACGGCTTCTACTCCAAGGAGTTCCTCTACGAGGCCAGCTACGAGATGGCGGTCCACCACGGCGGTCTCGCGTGGCTCTACCCCCTCGTCGCCGTCGTCGCCAGCGTCTTCACGCTCGTCTACGCCCTGCGGTTCTGCTCGATCTTCTTCGGCGAGCGCCCCGCGACCCTCGACGTCCACACCCCCGCGCGCTCGCTCGTCCTCCCGCCCGTCGTCCTCGCGGGCGCCGCCGCGCTCCTCGGTTTCGGCGGTATCGCCGCGCTCTTCGGCGCGCCGCTCGACGGTCTCGAAGGCTTCGTCGGGAGCGTCGTCGCCGCCACGCTCCCGCCGGACACTCACGCTCACGCCTTCCACTACGCGCTCCCCGATCACATCGCGCCCGCCGTGACGATGTCCGGCCTCGCGCTCGCCGGCGGCGCGCTCTGCTTCCTGCGCTGGCGGGCCGTCCGCACGGTCGTCCGCGCGCTCCTCGACGGCGCGCCCGTCCTGCGCGCGGATTGCTGGTACGACCGCCTCGTCTTCGGCGCGAACGAGGCGAGCGCGCGCGTCCAGCGCGCCCTCTGGACCGGCCACCTGCGGACGTACGCCGCGTGGACGTTCGCCGGCGTTCTCGTCCTCGCCGGGTTCGGCTACGCCGCCGCCGGTCTCGTCGTCCCGCTCGCGCTCCCGTCGCTCGGGATCACGCTCAGCGTCGTCCTCCTCGCGGCCGTCGTCGGCGCGCTCGCCGCCGTTCGCGCGCCCTCGCACGTCGCGGGCGTCATGGCGCTCTCCGTCGTCGGCTTCGCCGTCACCGTCTTCTTCGTCCTCGCGAGCGCGCCCGACGTCGCGCTCACGCAGGTCGTCGTCGAGACCGTGACGTTCGTCGTCTTCCTCGTCGTCCTCGACAAACTCCCGAGCTACTACGGGCGCATCACGCGCTCGCGCGCCGCCCGCGACGCCGTCCTCTCGGTGCTCGTCGGCGCGCTCGTCACCGTCACGACGCTCGCCGCGACCGGCGCCGATCCCGATCGCATCGCCGGCTACTTCGTCGAGCACGCCGTCCCCGACGCCGGCGGACACAACGTCGTCAACGTCATCCTCGTCGACTTCCGCGGCGTCGACACGATGGGCGAGATCAGCGTCATCGCGATGGCCGCCGTGACGGTGCTCACGCTCATCGTCATGCGCGAGCGGGGTGAGACGCCATGACGCTCATCCTCCGCACCGTCACGCGCGTCGTCCTCCCGCTCGGGTTCGTCGTCTCCTTCGCGTTCTTCCTGCAGGGACACAACCTCCCGGGCGGCGGCTTCATCGCGGGCGTGCTCACCGCCTCCGTCGTCGCCCTCGCCTACCTCGCCTACGGTCTCGACGGCGTCGAACACGACGTCCTCAACCGCGAGGTGCAGACCGCCGTCGAGCACGTCGAGCACGTCCAGCACGGTATCGTCCGCGACTACCAGACGCTCTACGCGGCCGGCCTCGCGCTCGCCGTCGTCGCCGGCCTCGTCGCGATCCTGTACGGCGTCCTCACCGGCACACACCTCACCTTCATGACGCAGACCTATCGCTCGATCACGGTCCCGCTCTACGGGCACGTCGAACTCGCCTCCGCCGTCGTCTTCGACCTCGGCGTCTACGCCGTCGTCGTCGGCGCGCTCCTCACGGTCATCTCGGTGGTGGGCGCGGAATGAGTCGCGTCGTCTCGATGACTCGACCGACGCGTACCGCCTCGATGACTCGACCGACGCGTACCGACTCGATGGGTCGACCGACTCACACTCGCCGCCGGAGGTGGCGCGCGTGAGCGACCCCGAAGTCGTCACGGCGCTCGCGCTCGGCGTCCTCTTCGCCGCGGGGACGTTCCTCGTCCTCCGGCGCGACCTCGTGCGCGTCGTCTTCGGCCTCCTCGTGCTCTCACAGGCGACGAACGTCTACCTCGTCACCGTCGGCGGCATCGGCGGCGTCGCGCCCGTCGTCGGCCACGGCGAGGGCCACGTCACCGACCCGCTCGTGCAGGCGCTCGTCCTCACGGCCGTCGTCATCGGCTTCGCGACGACCGCGCTCCTGCTCGTCCTCGTCTATCGGACGTATCAGGAGCACGGCACCATCGACCTCGACGAGATCACGGGGGCGGTCCGATGACGACCCAGTTCGTCATCGCGCCGCTGCTCGTCGCGCTCGCGACCGCGGTCGCCTGCCTCCTGTTGCGCGTCGTCCCGCGCGCCCAGCGCGCCGCCAGCCTGCTCGGCGTCCTCGGCTACACGGCCGCCGTCGGCGCGCTCCTCGCGCGCGTCTCCCCCGCGCACACCATCGCCTATCAGGTCGGCGGCTGGCCCGCGCCGTACGGTATCACGCTCGTCGCCGACCCGCTCTCGGGGTTCATGCTCGCGCTCACAGCACTCGTCGCGCCGCTCGTCCTCGTCTACAGCCTCCGCGCGGTGAACGCGCCCGGCCAGCGCGTCTCCTATCACGCGCTGTTCCACTTCCTCCTCGCGGGCGCCACCGGCGCCTTCCTCACCGGCGACCTGTTCAACCTCTTCGTCTGGTTCGAGGTGACGCTCATGGCCTCCTACGGTCTCGTCGCGTTCTACAGCGGTGCCGACGGCACGCTCGCCGCGACCCGCTACGTCGCGCTGAACCTCGTCGGCTCCAGCGTCATGCTGCTCGCCGTCGGCGGTCTCTACGGCGTCACCGGCACGCTCAACATGGCCGACATGGCGCGCTGGCTCGCCGACGCCTCGCCCGCGGAAGCGACGCCGGTCCTCGGTCTCTCGCTCCTCCTGCTCGCCGTCTTCGCGCTCAAGGCCGGTCTCGTCCCCTTCCAGTGGTGGGTGCCGTCCGCCTACGCCGCGGCGCCCGCGCCCGCGACCGCGATGCTCGCCGGCGTCGCGAAGAAGGTCGGCGTCTACGCGATCATCCGCGTCGGCTTCGTCGTCTTCGCCGCCGCCGACCCCGGTCTCTCGATCGGCTTTTCGGGCACCGCGGACGCCTTACTCGCCGCCTACGGTCCCGTGCTGTTCGCGCTCGCCGGCGCGTCGATCCTCGTCGGCGGTCTCGCGGCGATCGACCGCCCGACCCTCGAGGAGACCTTCGCGTACTCCAGCATCGGACAGGTCGGCTTCATCGTGCTCCCGCTCGCCGTCGCCGCGAGCGTCCCCGCCCTCCGCGCCGTCGGCGTCGCCGCCGCGCTCGTCTACGCGCTCAACCACGCGCTCGCGAAGCCGCTGCTCTACCTCGTCGCCGGTCTCGTCGGCGACGCGACCGGCACGACCGACCTCGGGGAATTGGGCGGGATCGCCGGCCGAGCGCCCGTCCTCGCCGGCGCGTTCTTCGTCGGCGCGCTCTCGCTCGTCGGCGTCCCGCCGCTCGCGGGCTTCTTCGGGAAGCTCCTCGTCTTCCGCACGGCCGCGCTCGGCGCGCGACGGCCGCGCTCGGCGTCGCCGTCCTCGGCGCACTCCTCACCATCGCCTACGTCTCGCGGACGTGGGTCCGGGGCTTCTGGGGCGCGCGGACTCCCGCCGTCGAGGCGATGGCGCGTCCCGACCGCGTCCGCCTCGCGGTCGTCGCCGCCCTCGCGCTCTGCGTGCTCGCCGTCGGCGTCGGCTTCGGTCCCGTCTACGGGTTCGCGGAGGCCGCCGGCCACGTCGCCACCGACGCCGGCCGCGACGCCTACGTCCGCGCGGTCCTCGGGGGTGGTGTCGCGTGAAGGTCCCGCGCTGGATCACCGCCGGCGTCGTCCTCGGCGTCGTCTGGCTGTTCGTCTCCGACACGCCCGGGACGCTCGACGGGATCGCCGCCGGTCTCCTCACGGGACTCGTGCTCTCGCTCCCCGTCACCTACCTCTTCCGCGCGCTCTTCCCCGGACGCAGCGAACTCGGGCGGACGCGCGCGATGCTCCCCGCGGCCGGGAAGTACCTCGCCGTCTTCGTCTACGAACTCCTCACCGCGAACGTCGACGTCGCGAAGCGCGTGCTCGCGCCATCGCCGCGCCTCGACCCCGGCGTCCTCGTCGTCCCGCTGCGCGTCGAGAGCGACGCCGCGATCACGACGATCGCCAACTCCATCACGCTCACGCCCGGCACCCTCACCATGGACTACGACGCGGACGCGAACGCCCTCCTCGTCCACGCCGTCGACGTCGGCGACGTCGCGGCCGTCGTCGCCCCCATCCGGCGCTGGGAGCGCTACGCCCTCACGATCTTCGACGAGGAGGCGGATCCCGAGACGCCCGCGCGCGACGTCGTCCGCGAGGGGGACGACGCGGAGGTGAGCGAGCGATGAACGTCACCGACATCTATCACCTCGTTCTCCTCGGCTGCGGCGTCGCCGCCGCGCTCGCGACGCTCGCCTGTACGTATCGAGTCGTCGTCGGACCGACCGTCCCCGACCGCGCCGTCGCGCTCGACGCCGTCTCGACGGGCGTCGTCGCGCTCGTCGTCCTCCACGCCCTCGACGCCGAGCGCTCGTTCTTCGTCCTCGTCGCCGTCATGCTCGCCATCGTCGGCTTCGTGACGACGGTCGTCGCCGCGAAGTACCTCACCGAGGGGGCGATCATCGAGTGATCCCGCACTCGCTCTCGCTCATCACCGCGTCCGCGCCCGTCCGCGAGTCCATCAGCGCGGCCGCCGCGGCCACGGCCGAGGGTACGGGCACGGGGGCACACGCCGCGGCCGCCGGTCCCACCGACCTCCGGCTCGCCGTCGTCGCCGCGCTCGTCGTCGTCGGGACGTTCTTCCTCTGCGTCGGCGCGCTCGGCCTGCTGCGCTTCCCGGACGTCTACAACCGGATGCACGCCACGTCGAAGGCGACGACGCTCGGCGCGGCCTCGCTGTTCCTCGCCGGCTTCGTCCGCTTCGGTCCCTTCGGCGCCGGACTCACCTCCCTCGTCGGTATCGCCTTCCTCTTCGTCACCGCCCCTACCGGCGCGCACCTCATCTCCCGCGCCGCGCGGAAACTCGACGTCGCGGCGTACCGCGACGAGGAATGACCCCCGATCCGAATCGAAACGGCTAAAGTCGGAAGCGCACTACGGTGGAGTAAGCCGAGGTAGCCTAGCCTGGCCAAGGCGGTTGCCTCGAAAGCAACTGTCCACACGGACTCGTGAGTTCGAATCTCACCCTCGGCGCTCCACCCCTTTCGTTTGCACGTTCGAGAGCGTCGCTCACGCCCGCCCGTTCAGCACGTCGCGCACGGCGACCGCCACCTCCTCGAAGCGCGACGCCGAGAGCGGATCGGTGGTGACGAAGACGCCGGCGTCGTCGCCGACGACGCGCGTCAGCGCGCCGTTCTCGTAGCCGTGGATCGTGTACTCGTACGCGCCCAGCTCGGAGCCGCGGCTGGTGTCGCGGCGCTCGAACCCCGTGCGCTCGTTCTCGACGAAACACTCCAGATCCGCCGCCGCGTCGAGGTCCTCGCGCAGATAGACCCGCTCGTACCCCTCGTCGGTGAAGTGGACGACGCTCCGCAGCGAATCGCCGATCGCGCTTCGGCACGCGCTCGTGAGCGCCTCCGTCGGTGGATCACTCATGCTCGTTCGTGCGGTATGGTCTCTATCCCCATAGAGTATCCGGCCGTCGCTACGCGACGGCGCCACGCGGCTCGCGGTTCACTGCGTTCACCGCTCGCGATACCGCGGTCGCAAGCGACCGCGCGGCTCACGCCTCGCTCTCGCTCACCGCTCGCTGCAACGTGGCTCCAAAGGCGCCACGCTTCAGTCGTCCGCGGGCACGGCGTCCTCCGCGTCGGCCTCGGGGAGGAGTCGGTCGAGGGCGTCGAGGACCGCCGTGACGCTCGCGACGGTGATGTCGGCGTCGCTCGCGGACACCGACACCGAGTGGTCGCCCCGCGAGACCTCGACGTCGACGGTGACGACGGCGTCCGTCCCGCCCGTGATGGCGTCGACGTGGTACGATTCGAGGTGGAACGAGAACTCGGAGCCGAGCGCCCGCCGGGTCGCGCCCAACGCGGCGTCGACGGGACCGCTCCCGGTGCCCGCCGCGGTGCGCTCGTCGTCGTCCACGCGGAGTCGGATGCTCGCCGAGGGCGTCCCCGACCCGCTCGCCGCGGTCAGATCGAGGAGTTCGACGCGACGCTCGCGCGAGCGCCCGCGGACGTCCTCGGCGATGGTGAGCAGATCCGCGTCCGTGACGCGACGCCCCTTCTCACCGAGGGTCTTCACGCGCTCCACGACCGCCGCGAGCGCGTCGTCGTCCAGTTCGACGTCGTGTTCGGCGAGCGCGGCGCGCACGCCCGCGCGCCCCGCGTGCTTCCCGAGGACGAGGCGGCGCTCGCGCCCGACCGCTTCCGGGGGGTACGGCTCGTACATCCGCTCGTCCTTCAGCGTGCCGTCCGTGTGGATGCCGGACTCGTGCGCGAAGGCGTTCTCGCCCGAGACCGCTTTGTTCGGCGGGAGCGGGATGCCCGTCGCCTCGGAGACGGCCGCGGCGAGATCGTAGAGCGACTCGGTCGCCATCGGCTCGACGCCGTAGCAGTGCCAGAGCGCGATCGCGACCTCCTCCAAGGCGACGTTGCCCGCGCGCTCGCCGATGCCGTTGACCGTCCCGTGGACGAGATCCGCGCCCGCGGCGAGACCGGCGAGCGCGTTCGTCACCGCGAGCCCGAGGTCGTCGTGCGTGTGCACGCTCACCGGCCCGTGGTCGGCGAGGCGCGCCACGCCCCGATAGACCTCCTCGGGTGAGGCGTGGCCGACGGTGTCGGCGTAACAGAAGCGATCGGCGCCCGCCTCGAAGGCGGCCTCGGCCTGCGCTTCGAGATAGTCGTAGTCGGCGCGAGAGCCGTCCTCGCCGATCACCTCGACCCAGAGGTCGTGTTCTTTCGCGTACGCGACGAGTTCGGCGGTCGTCTCGACGACCTCCTCGCGCGTCGAGCCGACCTTCCCCTCGACGTGCCGGTCGCTCGCGGGCACGACGATGTGGACGCCGTCGACGTCGCAGTCGAGCGCGAGATCGACGTCGCGCTGGACGCCGCGGCAGAAGCTCGTGATCCGCGCGTCGAGACCGAGACTCGTGACGCGCCGGATCGTCTCGCGCTCCGCGGCGCTCGTGCAGGCGCTCCCGGCCTCGATGGCCGCGACGCCCGCGCGATCCAGTCGGCGGGCGATGTCCGCCTTCTGATCCGGGCTGAGGGAGATACCGGGCGCCTGCTCGCCGTCCCGGAGGGTCGTGTCGAGGAACTGTACGTCGCCGTCGCTGCGGGTGGTGTTTGAGAAGAAGTCCATCGAGAACTCGCTGTCGGGTGTGGTTTCGTTACCGTCGGATTTCACGGCCAGCCGCCCTGCGGCGACTTCCTCTATCCTCCGACGTCGTCGTATCTGACGTCATCGTACTCCCACCGAGGACGCCGAGCCTCTTAAACTGGTCGGAACCATCGGGAATATCCGTGACGGTGGGGTGGTCGTGCCCGCACCCGCAGTCACGCCACCCGCAAGTCGCGCCACCCGCAGTCACGCCACCCGCACGGTGTCGCCCACGCGGACGCCCGCCGCCGCGCCCGCCGGGAGTTCGATCAACCGATCCGCCTCCGCGGCGTCGAGTCCCGTCCACGCCGAGAGGGTCTCGACCCGCTGCACCTCGTCGTCGACGAGCCAGAGGACGTCGATGGCGAACGGGACGAACACCATGTGGACGTCGCGGCGTTTCGGCTCGTCGAACTCGAAGACGAGGGCGTACCCCGCAGGGATCGACGTGCGGAACATCAGCCCGCGCGCCCGCGAGAGGAACGAGTCGGCGACATCGACCTCGCTCGCCAGCACCGCCGTCTCGTCCCCCCGATCGTGGACTACGCGCACGCCCCGGACGACGGCATCCGCCCGTTTCACTCTTCGGGGCGCGCGCAACCGTTTTGCCGCTCCCGGCGCGAGGACGAGGCGGTGAAGAAGACGCCGACCGGGACCGCCGTGGGCGTGGACGACCCCTACGCGCACGCCGGGGTCTGCGATCACGTCACCGGGGACGGCGAGTGCCGCTACGCCTTCGAGCACCCCGAACACGATCGCGACTTCGCCGCCGAACGCGCGAGCGCGGACTACCGCTGTCCCGCCGCGGCCGGCGACTGCGAGTGGTGCGACTGCCCCCACTACCGCTCGACCAGCGACGAACGCGAGTGCGCCCGGTGCGGTCTCGAAGCGCGCCGCGACGCCCACGGCGACGGTCGCCCGCTCCTCGAAGAGCACCACCTCTCCTACGCGGACGAGGAACGTGAGGCCGCGGACCGAGCGAACGGCGACCGTGCCGGCCGCGGCGCCGACTCGTCCGCCGCCCACGAGATCACCGTCGTCCTCTGTCGGTGGTGTCACGCCGCCGTCCACGACGCGTGGGCGCGCATCGACGACGACGCGTCCCCGAGCGCCGAGGCGCTCGCGGCGGCGGAGGGACGCAGAAGCGACGAACTCGCCGAACTGGGCTTCGAGACGGCAGCCGAGCGGCGCGGCGACGAGTGACCCGCTGATCTGTCGATCGCCCGCCACCGCTCTCGCGGGACGACCGGCAGCGCCCCGTCTGACGCCCGTCTCGCGCCTCGACGGACTACGAGGGCTTTTTACGGTGACGGCCGATAGACTCCCCCATGACGCGTATCGCCGTCGTGGACAACCACGGCCAGTTCACGCACTTGGAACACCGGGCGCTCCGCGACCTCGGCGTCGACACCGAACTCGTCGACAACGACACCGCACCGGCCGACCTCGCCGCGTACGACGGCCTCGTCCTCTCCGGCGGCCCGAGCATGGACCGCACGGGACGCTGTGACGAGTATCTCGACCTCGACGTCCCGATCCTCGGGATCTGTCTCGGCATGCAGTTCATCGCCGCGGAGTACGGCGGCGACGTCGGAAGCGGCGAGTACGGCGGCTACGCGGACGTCACCGTCGAGATCGTGGACGAGAAGGACCCGCTCGTCGGCTCGCTCGCCCCCGAGACGCGCGTGTGGGCGAGTCACGCCGAGAGGTGAACGCGGTCCCCGACGGCTTCGCCCGCACCGCGACGAGCGACGTCTGCGACGTCGAGGCCATGAGCGACCCCGAGCGCGAACGCTACGGCGTCCAGTGGCACCCGGAGGTCGCACACACCGAAGCCGGCGACGTCGTCTTCGAGAACTTCCTCGCGCGCTGCGAGTAGGCGTCCATGACCGAGACGCAGGGCGATCTCGCGGCGCTCTCGCGGTTCATCTTCCGCGCCCCGAACTGGTACGCGAGCCTCGCCTTCTCCCTCCTCGTCGCCGCGCTCGCCGGCGTCGCCGCGTTCACCGCCTCCTACCCGCTGGAGGACGTGTGGCAGGGCGTCTTCTACGTCGGGATTCCCACCGTCGCCGCCAGCCTCCTCACCACGCCGGTCGACCGCTGGCTCGACGGCCAGCTCACGTACAACCGCTCGTCGCTCCTCGCGCTCTGCTGTGAACTGCTCGTCGTCGCGCTCCTCGCCGTCGCCAGCGTGATCGCCGTTCTCACGCGCCTCGGACAGAACTTCGTCTTCGACGTCCTCATCGCCGCACTCGCGCTCGTCTTCGCCCTGCGCCTGCTCATCGTCCTCGCCGTCTCGCGCAACAGCCTCCTGCTCGCCGCCGTCCCCGCGAGCATTCAGACCGTCACCGCGGGCGTCCTCCTCTTCGTCTACTCCGGGACGATGCGATATCTCACCATCGACGTCCCGCTCCTCAACGCCTACCTCTCGCGACCGCAGAGTGCGCCCTCGCGCCTCCTGCTCGTCACCCCCGACGACCTCCTCCTCCTCGTCGGGATGAGCGTCCTCTACGCGCTCGTCGCCTACGGCTTCATCCGAACCATCGACCGGCCGTGGCGTCAGAGTCTGGGCGTTTCGGGACTCGACTTCCTCCGGGGGTTCATCGGCCACATCGCCGAGGGCACGCGCGAACTCGAGGACTTCTTCGAGCAGATCGGCGAGGACGCCATCGTCCCCGTCACCGTCCTCTCCTTCCGCCGCCCCGACGGCGACGAGAAGGCCCGCTTCGTCCTCCCGATGATCCACCCCGGTCCCATGGGCGAGATCGGCGGCGGCAACCTCCCCCAGCGCGTCGCCGAGACCGCCGACGGCCTCGCCTTCCCCCCGCACGCCACCGCCGGCCACGACTTCAATCTCGTCACCGAACAGGAAGTCGACACCCTCGTCGACGCCGCCGAACGCGCCGCCGCGAACGTCGAGTACGGGCGCGACGCCACGCCGAGCGTCCGCACCACGCACGGCGACGCCAGCCTCCTCGGGCAGGGGTTCGGCGACGACGGCGCGCTCCTCGCCGCTACCTTCGCGCCCGCGTTCGCCGACGACGTCGAGTACGCCGTCGGTCTCGCCGCCGCCGCCGAAGCCCGTCGCGCCGGTCTCAACGACGTCCTCCTCGCCGACGCCCACAACTCCAACAACGGCCTGCAAGGCGAGGACCTCGGCCACGTCGTTCCCGGTAGCCGGCGCTCCTTCAATCTCATCGAGGGCGCCGGCGACCTCGGCGGCCGCCTCGCCGACACCGAGCGCGCCCCCCTCTCCCTCGGCGTCGCGTGGGACCGCACCGTCTGGACGCCACAGGAGGGCATCGGCCCGCTCGGCGTCCGCGTCGCCGTCACCGAAGTCGACGGCCAGCGCACCTGCTACGTCCTCGTCGACGGCAACAACATGGAACCCGGCCTCCGCGGCGACCTCGTCGGCGACCTCGTGGACGCCCACGGCTTCGCCCGCGACGCCGTCGAGATCATGACGACGGACACTCACATCGTCAACACCGTCAAATCCGAGAATCAGGTCGGCGACGTCCTCGACGAGGCCGAACTCCGCGACCTCGTCGGCGACCTCGCGGGCGACGCCATCGCCGACCTCGAACCCGTCGAAGCCGGCGTCGCCACCGAACACACCGAAGTCACCGTCTTCGGGAACGACCGCACCGAGACGCTCGCCAGCCACGCCAACGCCGTCATCGCCCTCGGCAGCGTCCTCGGCGCCGTCGTCGTCGCCGTCACCGTGCTCATCAGCGCGCTCATCTTCTTCTTCACGTGACGCGTTTTCTGCGGAGGGTTCGCGGTGCGAACCCCCGTTTACCGTCACCAAAACAGTCCCGCGAGCGCGGAGCGCTCGCGGCGGGAGCACCGCGGGAGCAGTCCGCGGCCGCACCGCCTGATCGCGACCGCCTCCGATCGACCGCGGCCGCACCGCCTGATCGCGACCGACCTTTTCGTGCCCACGCGCGGAACACCGTGAGTCCGCGAGACCGGCGAAGCTGGCGTCTCGACGCAGACCGACTCGATCACGACTCTCGTTGCGGCCGCCGGTATCGATGGCATCATCACTCTCCTGTTCGGCGCGAGCGTCCGCTGACACGCCTCGACTTCTTCTCGGAAGACGGGACCATGGTCCCCCATGTAACCGCACTCGCGCGGCGATCCACGAAACCCCCGGTCCACTCGCCGCGCGGAACGGACGGATCGGTGTTCGCCACACCTGCGGCTCGCGACTCGAGAGAACCGAAGAACGCGCCGGTGGTTACTCCTCCGCCGCGAAGAGGTCGTCGACCGCCTCGCGACCGACGCGCGCGGCGTCGTCCGCGAGTTCGTCCTCGTCGACACCGGCGTCCGGCGCGTTCAGGTAGACGTCCACCGTGAGCACGCCGTCTTCGAACGTCACCGCGACGTCGATGTCGCGGACGTCGGACTGTTTCACCTGCGAGAAGACGTAGCCCTCCGCGGCTTCCGCGGCGGTCTGGACGACTACCTCGTCGCTCGGCATCGCCTTACGCGCCGCCGGCGGGACCGCCGCCCATCATGCCGCCCGCACCACCGAGCATGCCCTGAAGCTCCTCCTGAAGCTCCTCGAACTGGTCCTCGACGCGCTGCTCCTGTTTCTCCAGCGACTGCACGCGGATCTCGAGGTTGTCGACCTTCTCCTCGAGGTCCTCCTGCGCTTCCGCGTAGTCGGTCTGGACGAGGAGTTCGCCGACCTCGCGGTACATGACGGTGTCCTCGTCGATCTCGTCGAGCTCGTCGAGAGCCGTCTCGGCCTCGCTGAGCTGGGTCTCGGCCTGCTGCTTCTGGGTCGCGACCGTCTGGGCCTTCTCCTGAAGGTCCTGCAGCTCTTCGAGCTTCTCCTGCGCCTCGGGCGGAAGGTTGCCCTGCATGCACGATACCTGCACGTCCGGAGGTAAAAACCCCCGCTTTGCCCATCGCCACCGCTCGCGCTCGCCGGTTCGGAAGAGCCGGTCGAGAGGGGAGGGGGAATCGGACGGGCCGGGGCCCGAAGACCGAGCGCCCGACCCATCCGTCGGACCGGCACTCGGAACCACGCACCCCGGACTGAAGAACCTACGACCTACTCATCTAGGGTCGCGGCGTCCGCCCCCGCTTCGGTCGCGCGCTCGGCGACTTCGATCAGCGTCGTCCACGAGTTCGTCCCCGCACGCAGCGCGGTCAGGTCCGTCGCCGTCACCGTGATGCGGACGGTGGCGCCGTCGCGTTCGAGGCGCGCGCGCGTCCGCCCGCCCTCGATCTCGCCGGTCTCGACGCTGAGCGTGCGAGCGATCGCCGTCGCTACGCGCTCGGAATCGTAGGAGAAAACGAGGGACGTCCGGTGGGTCGCGCGCACGTCTCCCGGTGGTCCGATCCGTGTTATTCGACGTTGACTTCCTTGACGTCGCGGCTGCGCTCCTTCAGCAGGACGCGGTGCCCGCAGTAGGGGCAGCGGACGCCACCGTAGGCGTCCAGTTCGACGTCGCGCTTACAGCGGGAGCACTTGTACGCCATGGAGCGTTACGCCTCGGATTCCTCTTCGGCGAGCGCGGTGCGAATGGAGCGCGTGACGGCCTCACCGCCGGGCGTGGACGGTCGGTACGCGCCGCCAGCGAACTTGTAGCCGCACTTGCCGCACTGCCAGATGCCCGTGCCCTTGCGGTCCACGGAGTCCGAGCCGCAGTCCGGACAGGTGTGATCGGCGTTCGTGTCGCTCTCGATCTCGCTGACGCGGCGCCGCGCGACGCGACCGTAGCGCGCGCCGAAGCGCCCCGCGCTACCGGTGCCGTTGGAGCCCTTGCTGGCCATGATATCGACTACTAGCCCCAGCGCGCACATAAGCCCTGCGAGTCGGCACTCGCGCTCGCTCCCCGTCTTCGCTCGCGGCTCCGCATCTTCGCCCGCCGTCACGCGAGCGTCGCCGCGCGGGTCCGCGCTATCCCGCGAGGTCGGCCTCCTCCAGCGCCTCGTTGAGATCGTCGCGGACGCGCTCGCCGGTCTCGCGATCCATCGCCGTCGTGACGACGCGGTTCTCCTGCACGCTGGAACCGTCGCGGATCAGCAGGCGGACGTTCCCATTGTCGTCCGCGCGCGTCACCTTCGCGCGAACGCCGCCGCGCGCGCCCGATCCGCCCGCCTCGATCGGTCCCGGAATCACCTTCTTCACGTGCGGGTGGGCGGCCACCTCGCGGATCGCGCGCTGACCCACACGGCCGCCGATCAGCGTGCTGTGCGTCCCGCCGATCTTCTCCGAGGGCGCCTTCTCCACGACGTCGAGCTCGCGCTCCTCCCGCCGTTCGAGGACGGCCGCGACGGGATCGTCCTCGGGAACGCGATAGACGTCGTAGTGGAGGTCCGCTCGCACCGCCTGCACGACCGCCCGGTCGCCCGCGACGTACACCTCCTCCGGGCGCTTCCGTCGCACCTCGTCGGCGATCCGTCCCGCGAAGTTCCGCACCCGCCGCCCTTCGAGGTCCGCGTCCGCCTCCGGCGTCGTCGCGATGTCCGTCCGTCCCACGATCTCCTCCTCGTCGAGGAACGTCAGCGTCGCGTGGTCGCGCTCGGCGTGGACGACGACCGCGTCCGCGTTACGGGTCTCACAGCGCAGGCAGTAATCGCCCGGTTTCTCGAGAGGGGACCCGCAACGCGAACACTCCATACGCCGGACGAAGGATCCTCCGACGTAAAACCGCCCTGCTTCCTCAGAGGTCGAGGGGACCGCTCTTGAGGTACTCCCGGAGGAGGACGGTCGCGTAGCTGCCCTTCGGGAGCGCGAAGTCGAACGTGAGCGGGTCGTACGAGACCGCCACGTCGCTCCGGACGAGGATCGCGCGCCGCGTCCCCGTCGAGTCGAACGATCCGGGGAGGTCGAAGTCTTCCGGTTCGACGCCGACGTCCTCGCAGACCGCGCGCTCGATCTCGCCCGGTTCGCCCTCGCCGAACGCCGTGTCCGTGCCGACCAGCGGCGCGGTGACGAACGCCCGTCCCCGTTCGAGGTGGCGGTTCACGACCTCCACGCGGCCTTCGGTGACGCGCTGTGTCCGATCGACGTCCGGGAGGACCGGTTCGCCGTCGGTGTCCGCGAAGCAGACGACGTCGCCCGCGAGTGCGCGGTCGAACGGCAGACCGCGTTCGAGGCGCTCCGAGAGGATCAGGTTGAAGACGTACGACTGGGCGGCGTGGACGAAGAGTCGCTGGAGGTTCGACGGGAACGTTTCGAGGGCCTCGCGGAAGTCCTCCTCGTCCTCTCCGCCGTTCTCCGCGAGCGCGTTCAGCACCGCGCGCTCGTAGCGCAGCCGTCTCGGATAGCGCTCGATGGCCGCGCTCCAGTCGCGCGTCTCCTCGACGAACGCCCGGGCCTCGCGGGTCTCCGGCGGCTCGTCCGGCGATGGGTTCCCGATGTACGCCATCACGGCGCCCTCCCAGTCGCCGCGGAGGACGGCCAGCCCGACCTCGTGCGTGACGGGCCGATAGCTCCCGAAGCGCTGCTGACCGAAGAAGTTCGGAACGCCGACGCTCGTCGCTCCCCCGGTAGCGTCGCGCTCGTCGCCGTCTCCCTCGCCGCCCGGGGTGCGTCCCTCCCCGTCGCTCGCGTCGTTCGCGTCCGTTCCCCCGAACGCCGCGAGTTCGCCCGTCACGTCGCTCACCGACGCGGGATCGGCGTCGCGGACGACGATGGTGAAGTCGTTCCCGCGGAGGTCGCCGAATCGGATGGGGCGGCCCGCGCGCCCGACGAGTTCGATCTCGGCGTTCGGCATCTCGGGGAGGTCGTCGGGATCGACGCCGCGCACGCTGAACAGCTGGGTCGTGACGGCGTTGCGGTCCTTCGTCCCGGCCCACGAGACGCGTTCGCGACTGATCCCGAGCCTGTTCGAGAGGTCGCGCGCGAACCCGTTCGTGTCCCAGTTCGTGAGCGTCGCGCGGAAGACGAGGTGCGGGTAGTCGCCCGTCGGCGCGTCCAGCGGTTCGGTGTCGAAGGCCTCCAGTTCGCGCACGCGGAAGTCCGCGGCCGACTCGCGCAGCGACCCACCGGTCCCGGGCGCGTCGCTCGCGTAGTAGCCGATGCCGACGGCCCGCTCGATCGGGTGCGCCCCGCGCATCAGTAGAGCGAGAGGTCGCCCGTGACGGCGTCGACCTCGTTGTCCTCCGCGGGACCGACCCCGCACGTCGTCGCCGTCCCCGGATCGAGCTGCGTGCGCCCGGCGTCGCGCACGATCGACGTCGGGAGGCCGCGTCGGCGCGCGTTCTCCGCGACCGCCAGCAGCTCCGACTCGGAGCCGACCTTCACGACGATCTTCGGCTGGCCGGCGTCCTTCCACGCGCGCACGGCGTCCGGGTCGGCGTTCTCCGCGGCGTTCATGGCCGCGTGCGCGACCTGCGCGGCGAGCTTCCCCCGCCCCATCCCGAGGTCCGTCCGGGCGGCGATGACCTGCTTCATACGCTCGCAAGCCGCCGGGCGGGCATAGGCGTGGCGACCCGCTGCCGGGGCGAACGGGGCCGCTTAACAGCCCGGGGGTCCTCTCGACGCGTATGATCCTCTCCGACGCCGACCTCCTCGATCGCTTGGAGACCGGCGACCTCGTCGTCGAGCCGCTCGACGATCCCGAACTCCAGATCCAGCCCGCGAGCATCGACGTCCGACTCGGCAAGCGCTTCCTCGAATTCCAGCACGCCAACATCCCCTGCATCCACCCGACCGACGAGCGGGAGGTCGAGGACTACGTCACCGAGACCGTCGTCGAGGCCGACGAGGAGTTCATCCTCCATCCCGGCGACTTCGTCCTCGGCACCACGAAGGAACGCGTCGAGATCCCCCGCGATCTCGTCGCCCACGTCGACGGTCGCTCGTCGCTCGGCCGACTCGCCATCGTCGTGCACGCGACCGCCGGGCTGTGCGACCCCGGGTACCGCGGGCAGATCACGCTCGAACTCTCCAATCTCGGTACCGCCCCGGTCGCCCTCTCCCCCGATATGCGCATCAGCCAACTCGTCTTCACGGAGCTCTCCTCGCCCGCCGAGCGCCCCTATGGGGCCGAGCGCGGGTCGAAGTATCAGGACCAGCGCGGCCCGCAGGCCTCGCGCATCCAAGGCGACGCGGAGTTCGGCGGCGAGCAGGGCGGCCACGGAACGGGGGGCGAGTAGATGCGCTTCGTCGAGGAGGTCGTCGTCGACGAGTTCCTCCCCACCTATCGCTCGCTGCTCGCCGCGGCGCTCCGCGAACGCGGACTCACCCAGCAGGCGGTCGCCGACCTCCTCGGCGTGAGCCAGAGCGCCGTCTCGAAGTACGCGAAGGGAGAGGTCGGCACTCGCGCGGAAATCGCCGACGACGAGCGCGTCACCGACCACGTCGCCGAGGTGGCGGACGGTCTCGCGGACGGCACGCTCTCGCGCGTGGGGGCGCTCGCGGAGGCCGAAGCGCTCGTCCGCGACCTCGAAGCGCCGGGCGACGTGCTCGCCGACGTCCACGCGGAGCAGATGCCCGAACTCGCCGGAACGGACGTCGACTTCCGCGGGACCGGCGAGGACACCCTCCGCGAGCGCGAGCACGTCCTCGCCGACCTCCGCCGCGGCGTCCGCCTCTTGGAGCGGACGTCGGGGTTCGCGACGCGCATCCCCGCGGTCGGCTCGAACCTCGTCGAGTGCCTCCCCGACGCGGAGACCCCGGAGGACGTCGCGGGCGTCCCCGGACGGATCTTCGACGTGATGGGGCAGACGACCGTCCCCGCGGACCCCGAGTTCGGCGTCTCCGCGCACGTCGCCACGGTGCTCCTCGCGGCCCGCGACGCCGGGAGCGACGCGCGCGCCGCGCTCAACGTCGCGTACTCGGCCGACCTCGTGGCGGCCCTCGGTGAGGCGGGATACGAGCCGGTCGAGTTCCCCGCCGAATCGGAGTCCGCGGACGTCCGCGCGGCCGTGCGCGACGTGGTCGCGGACGCGCCGGAAACGCGCGCGCTCTACCAGACCGGCGGCTACGGCGTCGAGCCGATCGTCTACGTGCTCGGCGACGACGCGCCGGCCGTCGCGACGGCCATCCGCGAGTTCTGTTAACCCCGTTCGCTACGAGGTGCCGACCCGGAGGAGACCCTGCGGGTGATGGCGGGGCCGATCGAGGACCGTGACGCGAAAGCCCGGTTCGTCGTCCGGCGTCGGCTCGAAGCGGACGTCCGCGCCCGGGCGGCGTCGAAGTAACTCGACCGCGAGCGGGAGCGTGAGGACGCGCTGACCGCGACCGAGCGCGTAGCCGTCGAGGGCGACCGTGGGCGAGTCGCCCGGCCCGTCGACGTGGTACGCGTCGAGCAGGCCGGCGGCGGCGACGCTGTCGAGGCTGTCCGTGAGCGCGTCGTCCGGGGCGGCCACCGGATCGAGGCGCCCCGCCGCCCGATTCAGCACGACCTCCTGCTCGTGGGCGGTGAGCGCCTCGTCCAGCACCGCGCCCACGCTGCGCAGGAGGAGCAGACAGAGGTCGTCGGGGTCGTCCACGGTCTCCGCGGCGTCGAGATAGGCGTCCATCACGGCGCGCTCCGCGTCGCGGAATCCGCCGCCGGAGAGCGTCTCGAAGACCGCGGCGGCGACCTCGTGACAGAACTCGCTCCGATCGGTCGGCGTGTGGGTGCGCTCGGTCTCGTCCGCCCCGCGCGGGAGCTGTCGGACGATGACGTCCCGATGCGGGAGACGCGGATCGTACTGGCGCAACTCCGCCCGGTAGGCGTCCACGAGGTCGGCGGCCCGCGTCGCGCTCTCGCGATCCGGGAACCGGTGCTCGCCGGAGGGGACCGGCCGCTCCCCCGTCCGCGCACAGGCGAGGTAGTACGCCCCGTCCGCGCACGCGTACGTCTCCAAGCGCTCGCGGATCTCGTCGAGTGTGCGTCCAACCATCTACGTCACCTTCCGCGTCGTTCTCCGCGCCATATCTTTAGGCGCTCCTAAAACGTGGTGAGTCTTGTGGTGCGGGGTGGCGGCGACGGCCCGTCGCCGGCGCTCACTCCGACTCGCGCGTCGCGCCCTCCCGCAGACGCCGTTCCGCGGCATCCAAGGCGCCCTCCCGGTCGAATCCCTCGACGATCTCCGTCAGCGTCTCTCGGGGCGACCCCGAGAGGTCGCGGGCGTGGCGCGCGACGTTCGGGAGCGCGCGCAGGATGTTGTCGATGATCGGGACCGTCGCGACCCGCGCGCTCCGCGAGAGCGGGTTCAGGTCGATCACGACCTCCGTCTTCCCCATCTCGCCCAGCGCCTCGGCGCGATCGCCGTCTTCGAGGGGGACGAGCACCACGTCCGCGTCGTAGATCCCGTCCCGATCGACCTTCGCGCGCTCGTGCGACAGCCCCGGGATGCGCGCGTCCGCCGTCAGCCCCTTCACCTCGCTCGCGCCGTACTCGCGGAGGTGCGCCGCGATCGCGCGCACGCGCTCCTCCGTCCGCCCGAAGAGGTTCACCTCGATGTCGGCGTCCGTCGCCTCGGCGAGTTCGACCACCTCGCCCGGCACGAGCGCCGCGACGTTCCCGTTCACGCTGATCACGGGGTGCTCGGCGAGCAGGAAGTGCGCCGCCGCGGCGCGCGCCGCCCGATCGGCGCTCGGGATCGTCTCCTCGCCCAGCAGGTAGTCGAACGCCTCCCCGCGCCCCTCCGCGATCAGCCCCTGCGTGCTCGTGATCCCCTTCTCCACGCCCGCCTCGATGCGGTGACGCGTCAACAGCGACTGGTAGCGCGGGTGATCCTCCGGCACGTCGACCTCGTCGCTCATACGTGCGAGTCCGCCGCGTACCGCTAAAAATACCGCGCCTCGCCGTGCCGCCCGACGCGTCCTCACTCCTCGGTGAGACTCGCGCCCGCGTCGTGCACGCGCGTCGCCGTCGCGTCGTACCCCGCGTCGCTGAGACCGCGTCCGAGCGCGAACACGGTGTGCCCGAGCATCGCCATCGACGCCTCGCCGCCCGCCTCCACGACGTCCGTGACGATCCCCTCCACCTCCGGCGTCAGGAGGTCCGCCCGCTGTGCGAAACGCCGCGATCGCCGGACGAACTCCTCGATCGTCGGGCGCTCGCGCAGCGCGTCCAGCGCCTGCACGCCCGCCGTCGACAGCCGCGCCGTCGAGCCAGCGAGCACGTCCGCCGTCGAGAGTTCGCCGAGCGAGACGTACTCGATCCGGCCCGTCGCCGGCACGCCATCGAGCTGTCCGTGCGGCGGCGCACCCGGATCGAGGCGGATCGGAACGCCGCCGCGCGCCTGCGCGACCACGTCGCCCAATCCCGTCCCCGCCGTCACCTCCCCCTCGTGAGCGAGGCGCACGAGTTCGTTCTCCGAGCGGTCCCCCCCGAACGCACCGTTCGCCGCCAGCGCCGCGCCGAGCGCCATCCCGCCCGAGACGCCGAACCCCGCCCCGACCGGGAGATCCGTCGACGCCGCCACCGACGCCGTGACGTCGAGCGCCTCCAAGACGTGCTCCACCGCCGGTACCGCCGTCTCGGTCCCGTTCAGCGTCACCGTCCGCTCGTCCGCCGGAGCGACGCGAACCGTGACGCCGTCCGTCAGCGTCACACCCGCCCCACGCGACCCCGTCTTCGCCGGCGTCCCCGCTTGGTGGACGGAGAAGAACCCCGTGACGTGTCCGGGGACGAACGCCGCGGCCTCGCCAGTCATTGACTCGTGATCGGTACGGCCCCCGGTTAAGACTTGCAGTTCCGGTCGAGCGCCGTCCCCGACCCCTCACCCGCCGGAACGTATCCGAACGTTCAGTACCTCACAAAGCCT